>NZ_JAMYSA010000017.1:0-76708 GCF_040321735.1 Mesorhizobium sp. M0293 | reverse complement strand
ATTCGGACCCTCCGGTGAGTGCTGCAGCTTGGTAACTCCAGTCTCCTCGGTCCGGTCCGAATGGACAACCCTCTGAAAGCTCACAACTAGGCGAGCAGGCTTCTGAATGGCAGCAACGCGCGGATACTGTTGAAAAAGTCCGACGCACTGCAAAGTCCCCGATGGTAGAATCCCGTTCTACCCGGCGCATTGCATGGAATCAGGATTCACTTTTGGAGTCTTCGTGGAACGCCACTCTACGCAAATGCCATGGGCAACCGCGACCCGGACTTTTTCAACAGTATCCGCCCGAGGCGGACGTACATCTTCCATAACGCGAACGGCACGGCCGTTGAGAGCGGCGTTGTTCAAAGGCGAGCGCTGGGGCGAGGCTATGCGAGGGAGCGCTCTTTCGATGCGCAACCTTGAACGGCTTCCTTCACGGGTTTAGCGGGCTGTCGCAGGCCACATAAATGGCCGTCACTTGGCGACAATGGTATCGATCCAAGCACGCGTCTGTTCCAGCACTTCATCCGAAAACGTTGGGTCGTCGATCGCCCGGGCGAGGATCACTGCCCCCACCATCGCCGCAAAGCTTCCGATCGCCGCACGGCGTCTGTCTGCCGCATCCAGCTTCGGGAGCGCCTTGCCAATATGGTCGATCTGCGATCGAAGGCCCTCTGTCATGGCTGAGCGGGCAGCCGGGGTCTGATGGCGGACAGCCGCGGCAAGACCCGCCGTCGGACAGCCGCCGGCGGCGTTGTCGCGATGACGGGGCGAAAGATAGGACGCCACATAAGCGCGAAGATCGCTCCCTCCACCTGAGTCCGCGGCGAGGACGTGGGCAAGGGTCTGCGCGATCAGGTCGTCCTTCGAACTGAAATGGCCATAGAAGCCGCCATGGGTGAGCCCGGCGGCCTTCATCACTTCCGCCACGCTGACCGCGTCGAACCCCTTCTCGCGAAACAGCCGGCTGGCCGCATCCAATATCCGGTGACGGTTCTCCGCCATCTGCTCTCGGCTGACCTTCATTTCAAAATTCTCCACAGTCCCCGTTGACATTTACATGATGCTCATCATATTTAGCCGCAATCATGATGATCGTCATGAATATAGGTTCCATTAGAGAAAAGAGCAATGCCATGACCACCATTCCATCAGTCCTCATCACCGGCGCCTCCACGGGCATCGGAGCTTCCTATGCCGACCGGTTCGCCCGCCGCGGACACGACCTCGTGTTGGTTGCCCGTGACGTGGCACGAATGGAGGCACTGGGAGTCCGGCTCCGTCAGGAAACTGGCGTTGCGATCGACATCATCCAGGCTGATCTTACGCAGCCTGCCGAGCTTGCAACGGTAGAGACGCGGCTGCGCGACGACGCCCGCATCGGAATCCTCGTCAACAACGCCGGAACGGCCATCGGCGGAAGCTTCGTCGAACAGAGCACCGATGACGTGGCGCGGCTCGTTGCGCTCAACACGACCGCACTTCTGCGGCTTGCCAGCGCCATCGCCCCGCGACTTGCGAAGGCGGGTGCAGGGGCGATCATCAACATCGGTTCCGTGGTCGGGCTGGCGCCGGAGTTCGGCATGACGGTCTACGGCGCAACCAAAGCCTTCGTGCTGTTTCTGTCGCAGGGGCTCAGCCTCGAGCTTGAGCCGAAGGGCGTCTACGTCCAGGCCGTGCTTCCCGCCACGACGCGAACCGAGATCTGGGGCCACGTCGGGGCCGACATCAACACGCTCTCCAACGTCATGGAGGTGGACGATCTGGTTGACGCGGCGCTGGTCGGCTTCGACCGCCGCGAACCGGTGACCATCCCGCCACTCCCCGATGCCGGTCAGTGGGACGCGCTTCAGGCCGCGCGCCAGGCCATGCTTCCGAACTATCGGAACGAAATTCCCGCCGAGCGGTACCGCACGGTCGCCTGAGCACCAACGAATCCATTTGATAACGACCTCGTCGCGGCGGGGACAAACAAGGTGACCTATGACCAACAAAGCACTTTTTGAGCCTTATTCTCTCGGCTCGCTGACGCTCTCCAATCGTATCGTCATGGCGCCCCTCACGCGCAATCGCGCTGGCCCGGGCTTCGTTCCGGGCGATCTTGCCGCCGTGTATTACGGCCAGCGGGCCTCCGCCGGCCTGCTGATCTCCGAGGCCACGCAGATTTCGCGGCAGGGACAAGGTTACCAAGACACGCCCGGCATCTACTCCCAGGCTCAGATCGACGGCTGGCGCAAGGTCACGACAGCCGTGCACGCCAAGGGCGGGCGTATCTTCCTGCAGCTCTGGCATGTTGGTCGCGTCTCGCACGTCGATCTGCAGGAGAACGGCGCCGCGCCCGTGGCGCCCTCGGCAATCCGGGCCGCGACCAAGACGTTCGTGAACAACGGTTTTGTCGAGGTTTCGGAGCCCCGTGCGCTGGCGCTCGACGAGCTTGCGGGGATCGTCAACGATTTCCGGCAAGCAGCCGCGAACGCCATTGAGGCCGGCTTCGATGGCGTCGAGATTCATGGCGCCAACGGCTATCTGCTGGATCAGTTCGCCAAGGACGGTGCCAATGTCCGCACGGATGCTTATGGCGGATCGGTCGAGAACCGCGCCCGGCTGATGCTGGAGGTTGCGACTGCGGTGGTCGAGGAGATCGGCGCAGAGCGTACCGGCATCCGGATTTCGCCCGTCTCGCCCGCCAACGGCGTCTCGAGCAGCGCCCCCCAGGCACAGTTCGACTATATCGTCGATCAACTCGACGCTTTGGGCATCGTCTATATCCATGTCGTAGAGGGCGCTACGGGCGGATCGCGCGATGTCGCGCCGTTCGACTTCGGATCGCTCCGTGGTCGCTTCAACAACACCTATATCGCCAATAACGGCTATGGCCTCGAACTCGCGGCGTCGCGGCTCGCCGAGGGCAAGGCGGACCTGTTCGCCTTCGGGCGCCCGTTCATCGCCAATCCCGACCTTGTGGAACGGCTGAAGACGCGCACGCCGCTGACGGAGTTCAACTCGGCGACGCTCTATGGCGGCGGCTCCGCCGGGTACACCGACTATCCCGCCATCGCAGCCGCAAGCCGCCCCTGACCCTTCGATAGATGCATCGCTTGGATTGGCGATCCCCGCACTGATGTCGGCCTTGCCAATATTGTAGCTTGACCACGCGGTATTTGAAGCGGTTCACTGGAAGCTGGCGACCTCTGTTGCTATTTTGACTCCATGTTGATCGGGCTGGAACAGACTAGGCGAGAACTGCACGCCGGTTCATATGAATGGTCGGGAGGCGCGTCCACGTTTCTCAGGGCCGGTCCTGGTGAAGGTGCGTTCCATTTCGAGCGCGTGACCGTGGGCGTGGTGCTGGCGCCGCTTAGAAGCCATCATGCTGCTTATGGGAATGACCGCCGCCGGGCCTTGCCATTGCTGCCGGGCCAAGGCTGGGTTTTCCCCGCCGGCTTCGAGGGCTGGTGCCGGTGGGATGAGCCGAACGACTTCCTCAATGTCGAGATCGACGACGATCTCCTCATGGATGCAGGGATGCCAGCACCGTCCTTAGTGCCTCAGTCAGGTACGATCGATGCGTTGGTGACTCAACTCGCCGTCAGCCTTCACGCTGCAGGAAATGCCGCGCCTCGGCTGTATCGCGACGCTTTGGCTGTCGCACTCGCAGCGCAGCTCACGCGTGTCGCGGGCCAGCCTGCAGGCGATCCGCCTGCGGCAGAGCCGCGTATTCTGCGGGCGCTCGACTATATCGAGGCGCATCTTGCGGATGACATTTCGCTCGATGACCTGGCGGCGATAGCGGTGATGAGCCGGTTCCACTTCGCGCGCGCATTTCGCGATGCCGTTGGCGTGCCGCCACATGCCTTTGTCGTTTCCCGCCGGATCGAGCGGGCGAAGGATCTGTTGCGCTCAACCCGACTCCCGATCGCCGAGGTTGCATGGCGGGTCGGTTATTCCAATCCGGCAAAGTTCGCGGCGCAGTTCCGCAAGCTCGTGGGCGAGAGACCGGGAGCATGGCGCGGGCACTAAAGGGCAAGATCGGATCGGGAAAGCGCAAGGACGGGCGCTGACGAGCGGACGTCATGACGCGATGCTGGAGGAAATCCTGTCCTGAGGAGGCTTTTCCCATGTCCGTGCTCTCGTCGTTTATCGCCGCGGCGGCTTCGATGTTTTTTGCCGGAGCTGCGCTTGGCGCTGAGGTTCAGACCCGCAAGGTTTCCTTTGACAATGAAGGGGTCACCCTGATCGGCACACTTTATCTGCCCGCCGATTACCGGCCCGGCGAGAAGCGCCCCGGCGTGCTGGTGACCGGCGCCTGGACATCGGTCAAGGAGCAGATGTCCGGCCTCTATGCCCGAGAAATGGCAGAACGCGGCTACGTGTCCCTTGCCTTCGACTTCCGCGGCTGGGGTGAGTCCGGCGGGACTGCCAGGTTCATGGAAGACCCTGCGGCCAAGACGTCAGATATTGTTGCTGCCGGCCGTTTCATGGCGAGTTTGCCTGATGTCGACACGGCCAAGATCGCGGGCCTCGGTATCTGCGCCTCAGCCGGCTACATGGCGCAGGCCGCATCAGCCAATGCGAACTTCGCCAGTGTGGCGCTGGTGGCTCCCTGGCTGCATGACGCCCGCATCGTCGAACAGGTCTATGGCGGTCCAGAAGGTGTG
This sequence comes from Mesorhizobium sp. M0293, assembly GCF_040321735.1. Classification (NCBI taxonomy): domain Bacteria; kingdom Pseudomonadati; phylum Pseudomonadota; class Alphaproteobacteria; order Hyphomicrobiales; family Phyllobacteriaceae; genus Mesorhizobium; species Mesorhizobium sp. M0293. The sequence continues at coordinate 72,065 of NZ_JAMYSA010000017.1, read as the reverse complement.
GCCGCACTGATTGCGACATCGCGAGAGGCCGAGGCCGCTGAGCGCAAGGGCCGACCCCGGATCATCGTCGCCGCGAGCATGAGCGACCGGACGTCGCTGATGTACCAGATACCCTATTACACGGAGAGTAACCGGGGCCTCATCCCGGCCTATGACAACAAGTTCAACCTGGCCTCTTGGGAACCGTGGCTGACCTACGACTCCGTGGCCGTCGGTGCGCAGCTCGACAAGCCCACGCTCATCGTCCACTCGGAAGCCGCAGCGATCCCGCAGGGTGCGCATGCTTTCTTCGCGCTTCTTGAGGGCGACCGGTCCGAACTCTGGCTGGACGACGTCCCCCAGTTCGACTTCTACGACAAGCCCGAGAACGTGACGCGGGCCGCCGATGCAGCTGCCGCGCATTTCATCCGAATCAATAGTGGCTCTTGATACAGAGCTATCCTGGTGCCAGGCGGCCAGCGTCCTCGTCGTCGATCCACCGTGGCTGGAGCAATATCGGCAGCCCTCGCGAGATCAACCAATTCTACACAGACGTTCCACCTCAAAGACGATGAAGCAACCAACTTCCTCACGAACCAGTCCGACGCCTTCTACTGGGCCTACCTTGCACCAAAGCCACTGCTCGGGCGGCTGGCGGATCGACGGATGGTAACGAAACGGCTTGCATGCAAACAAAAAGGATATTTCCATGGAACCTAATCATTCAAACCCGGCAGAGACGCGGCCCACCGGAACCACCGGCCAAAAATGTCGTGGGATGAAGGCAGCGTTGCTCGGCGCCGCACTGCTCACAGTCGCTGGCGCTCAGATGTCCTTTGCTTCGCCCGCCGACGAAGCCCGCATAGCCAGTGTAATCTCTGCCGTCGCCGTTTACGCCGATAATCGCGATTTCCGCCCTCTCGAACGCTTCTTCGCACCGGAAACGACGATCGATTACACGTCCTTGTGGGGTGGCGAGCCGTAGCGCTTTGCGCCCTCGGCGTTGATGGATGCCTGGGCCGACCTGCTGCCGGGTTTCGACGCCACGCGTCATGAGCTTTCCGATATCCAGGTCGAGATCGGCGATGGCGCGGCAACGGCACAAGCCAGTGTCCGCGCAACGCACTGGCTGGGCGATCGCATGTGGGTCGTGGCCGGATCTTACGAATACGCACTTATCCGCACCGGCAACGGCTGGCAGCTCTCGCGGATGACCCTTCACTTGGCCGAGGAAAGCGGCGATCGCACCCTCGTCGAAGAGGCTGCAGCCAAGGTCGCGCGAGCCAAGTGATTGCCGAGACTATCGCCCACGGCCATTGGTCTGCGTCGTGCTCCGCACGACGTCGAGGAATGCCTTCAGCACCGGTGAGGGCTGCTCGCGCCGATAGATGATGGAGGTGTCGATAGCCAGGTTTCGGCCCCGAATTGGGCGATAGACCACGCCGGATCGCCGCAGGTTCCGAAGACAGGCCGGCAACAGTGAGACACCAAGCCCGACAGACACAAGGCCGATGATCGTCTGCTTGGGCGTTGCTTCTCGTACGATCCTTGGGCTGAAACCCGACGACCGGCACAGCCCGACGATCTCGTCATAGAGGGATGGATTGATGCCGCGCGGAAATTGAATCAGAGCCTCTGGTGCCAAGTCCGCTAGCGCCACCTCGGCTTCCGAGGCCAGCCGATGCGTTTCCGGCAAGGCTACGATCAAAGGTTCGACCAATATGCTTTCGACCTGCAGAGCGTTGTGAACAATAGGCGGATGAACAAAGCCGATATCAAGTTGGCCTTCAGACACGAGTTTGATCTGGTTGGGAATACGCAGATCCGTCAGGCTCAGCTCGACCTCTGGATAAGCTTCAACGAAGCGCTGAACGATTGCGGGCACGACACTGTAGATCGCCGCATCGATGAACCCGACGGACAGATGGCCGGTTTCACCGCGATCGGCTTTGCGGGCAAGTTCCACCGCTTGCCCCGTCTGATGAAGCACTGCCCGCGCCTCGTCGAGAAACACACGGCCGGCAGCAGTCAGTTCGACCTTGCGCTTGGTGCGATCGAGTAGGCGCACGCCGATGGCCTGCTCCAGCTGCTGGATCTGCTTTGTCAGAGGGGGTTGGGAGATGTGCAGGCGAATCGCGGCGCGCCCGAAATGCAGTTCTTCCGCTACAGCCACGAAGGACTGCATAAGTTTGTGGTCCATGCTTAATTTCCAAGATCGAATTACTGCGACTCCAATCGATATTGGACTGAAAATATTGGAGCCTGCAAAGTCTGAAAAGCCGCAAAAACAAGGAGGCAGGATTTTGAAGAATTCCGAGATTTCACGCCGCCAGATGCTCAAGGTACCGCTTGCCGGGGCGGCGATCGCCGCGGCTTCTCAATCCGGACTTGTCTGCGAGGCACTTGCACAGCCGGTTCCAGCTTCGTCGCCGGCGCCGCCCGGCGCCTTCGCCCATAATGTCGAAGCGGTTGGCTATACCGATCTCGATCATCGCCCGGCCTTCAAGATGGCGATCAGACAGGTAGGCGAGCGATGGTATCTTTATACGGGGCACTTCTGGCACTCCGGATGGAGCATCATCGACGTGACCGATCCTGCAAAGCCGGAGGTCGTCAAATTCGTGCCTTATCCCGGCACGAACACTTGGACCCTGCAGATCGATTTGTCCGGCGACACGATGGTGACCGCACTCGAAAAGCCGTTCGCGAATTTCGGCGGAGATCCCGATGCGTCGTTCGGCGAAGGGGTTCTGATCTGGGACATCGCCGATCCCGTCAATCCGAAACAACTTAGCCACTACCGCACCGGCGGAAACGGCACACACCGCAATCTCTATCCGGGCGGGCGCTACGTTCACCTTGCCGCCGGCATGCCGGGATACAAAGGCAACATCTACGTCATTCTCGACATATCGGACCGCTCCAATCCGCGCGAAGCCGGACGTTGGTGGGTGCCCGGCCAGCATGAGACCGGCGGCGAGAGCTTCGCGGCTGCCGAACCCGCCGCCGATCAGGAGACCTCTGATCGCCACCAATTGCAACTGAAGCCGCAATGCATGTGCGGCGCCTTCTGCGCCAGCACGGGCGCGGATGTCTCGCTGCACGGCCCGCCCTATGTCACCGGCGATCTCGTCTATTTGCCTTATGGAGCGGCCGGCATAATTGTGCTCGACATCAGCGACGTCTCCCGGCCGAGGCAGGTCGGCGGCCTAAGCTTCAGCCCTCCCTTCCACTCGCGTTTTGGCGTGCATGGCGTGCTGCCGATCCCCGAGCGCGGCATTGCCTTCGCCAATTCGGAGAACGTCACCTATGGACGTGGTCCGATGCATCACGCGTCGATCGTCGACATTTCAGATCCGAGCGAGCCCTTTCTACTGTCGCTGTTGCCTGAACCCGTGCCGCCCGAAGGCGCTCCCTATTCGGATTTCACAACGCGTGGCGGCTGGCGCGGGCCGCACAACATCAACCACCATCAGCATCATCCCGATGTCCAGAAGCAGGGCGATCTGTTCTACATCGCGCACTTCAATGCTGGGCTTAGGATCTATGACGTTTCGAACACCCGGCTTCCGCGTGAGGTCGGCTATTTCATCCCGCCGGAACCCACCCGGCGCTATGGGCCGATGCCCGAGGACAAACTGGTCCTGCAGACCGAAGACGTCGTCGTGGATCGTCGCGGCTTCATCCATATCAGCGACAAGAACCAGGGGCTCTGGATACTCCGCTACACGGGGCCGAAACCCGATAGTGCTGGACCATGAAGGTGCCTTTCCGATTCAACGGCCGAGGGTTTGGCAAACGCGGAAGCCGGCACCTCTCCTCTACGTGCGAAATGATTTCGAGCTCACAGCCCGAAATTCGGCCGCGGACTGGCTTAATGCGGCTCCTGCCGCATGATCGTCAACGGTGAGATCACGGCATCCTGCGTGGCTCTTTTTGAAGATGTCGCCGGCAAATCGGTCGAGACGCTTAGCCTCGACCGCGTCAAGGCCAGCCGGGCGGAGGAGAGGGTGCTACTGGCCATCTGCGCCTATCCTGCGTCCGAGGAAGGAGATCGCCTCGCAAAGGCCCGATATCTTTTACAGATCGAGGCGCGCGGCGAACTCGACCTGTCAGAGCAATTGCAGGCTATTCTCCATTCGTCGATGTCGAAGGGATGAGGCCGGCCGCTGCGTGGCCGACCAGCTACTAAATGTATGGAAGGCGCCCAATGCCAGCCATTCATGCGGTCGCATCCATTCAGCAAAAGCTGACATCGCCAAACGGCGGCCAGTCAACCTGGAAAGATCGTGAAACCGCCATCGACACGGAGGACCTGACCGTTGATGAAGCGTGCGCGGGGGCCGGCGAGGAAGGCCACTGCCTCGGCGATCTCTTCCGGCTCGGCATAGCGGTTCAGCGATTTCCTGCTCGAATCCATGCGCTCCGGATCGACCACGCGGGTCGCCTGGAAGCGTGCCGTCTTGGTGGCGCCGGGGCTGACCGCATTGATGCGCACGCCGTCGTCGATCAGTTCCTTGGCCAGGCAGCGCGTGTAATGCACGACCGCGGCCTTCAATGTCGAGTAGACGACCTCGGGCGAGCAGCCGAGATGTGCTGCCGCCGACGCGATGTTGATGACGGAGCCGCCGCCGCGCTGCTTCATGGGCGGCACGAAGGCCTGGCAGACCAGCATCGTGCCGATCAGATTGTTCTCGGTGAGCACGCGGATGTCCTCGAGTTCGATGTCGAGGGCGTTGTTCGGGTTCGGCTTGCCGCCCTTGGCGCCGATGTCGCCGCCGGCACAATTGACCAGCACATGCACGTCGCCGAGATCGGCCTCGATCTTGCGCTTCATCTCGGCCACCGCCTTCTGGTCGCCGATGTTGCCGGTCACCGACGTGACCTTCGTTCCATGCCGCTTCAGGCGCTCGACCACCTCGCCGAGATTGGCGAACTCGCCGTATTTGGCCGGCGCTGTTTCGTCCATGTCGTGGATCGCGACATTGGCGCCGAGTTCCGCCAGGCGCTCGGCCATCACGCGACCGAGGCCACGGCCGGAGCCGGTGACGAAGGCGGTCAATCCATCGAGTTCACGTGTCGTCATCAGGTCGTCTCCACTTTCATCAAACCAAGGTTGCGCATTTTGGCGGCGCTGCGCCGGATCATGTCGAGCTCATAGGAAACCAGGGAACGGTCGTCTTCGCGCTCCCAAGGGGTGCGGTAGTCGGCATCGTCGGGCAGCCGATTGCGCTACGCCGCGCGCAGGCAGCAAATTCACGCGCCGTCTTCTGTGGATAGCCGTGCCACCAGTCGTCGCTGAGATACCGGACATGCCGCGCCTCCAATGCGCCCGGTTCGAGAACGGCGGTCATGCGATCGTGGTGTTGGCCGAGAACTGCCAACAGCTCGGCAAACGGCACCGCGCCGTCGCCGATGGCACAACGGATCAGCCGGTAGCCTTCGGTCGTGAACTGCACGCGGTAATCCTTGAGGTGGACATGGCGGACATAAGGAGCGATCGCCCTAGTAAAATCGAGCGGCGCTTCGCCGACCGGGAAGGTGTTGCCGGTGTCGAAGGTGACGCCGACGCCTTCGCCGCCGAGCGCGCAGAAATCGACGAGTTCCTGGCTGGTGAAGTCCTGGTGGTTTTCGATCGCAAGGACATGGCTTTCGGCAATCGCGCGGGGACCCCATTCCTTCAATCTCGATCGAATGATGCCGGCGAACTCGTTCCATTTCTCGCCGGCGGCGTTGCGGTCGCCACAGAGAACCGGCGTCAGCGCGGTTCGGATGACTTTGACCCTCAGCAGGCGTGCGGCCCGAAATGCCTCGTCGAGTGGTTCGCCCACCAGAAGGCCGCCGCTGACGATCGGCGTGATGCCAAGGCCGGCGAGCCGTTCCCGCAGCGCGATCACCGCCTCGTCGGAAAGCTCGCTCAGCCATGGCACCCAGATCTCCAGCACCCGCGCGCCGAGTTCGGTCGCCAGCGCGATGAAACCTTCCAGCCCTGCCGGCTTGGGATTGGCGCGTGGCGTGCCGCGGGCCTGGAGGCCGAGATGATAGGTCAGACCGTAGGGGTTCAGGCCGACCTGGAGCATGGAGCGATCCTTTGATTGGGGTTTTGCGGTCATCGCAGGCCGGCATCCACGGTGATCGACTGCTTGGTGATCATGCGGCTGTCGTCGGCGGCGAGGAACAACACCGTGCGCGCGATCTCCTCGCCGAGCAGAACCCGGCGGATCATCTGACGCTGTACGGCCTGGTCGACCGACGCCTGCGTCTTGTACCAAAGCTGCCGTTGCCGGTCGGTGATGACGGCACCCGGCTCGATGGCGTTGACGCGGATGTTGTCGGGGCCAAACGCCCGCGCCAGCGCGAATGTCAACCCGACCACTGCAGCCTTGGCCGTCGCATAGGGCGCCATCTCGGCTGCGCCGAAACGCCAGGCGATCGAGGAAAAATTGACGATCGAACCAAAGCCTAGCTCCTGCATGTGCGGATGCACGGCCTGGGCGGCAAAGAAGTGGTGCCTGAGGTTCACGTCCTGGGCGTGGTCCCAGTACGCCTGCGTCACGTCGGCGACCGGGTGGCGATTGTCGTCGGCGGCGTTGTTGACCAGCACCGCGACCGGTCCGAGGCGGTCGCGCACCGTGCCGATCGCAGCCTGGAGGGCAGGAATATCGGTCACGTCGCAGCGTATGAACAGTGGCGCGTGCGGCACCGTGGCGGCGAGTTCGCGCGCCAACGCCTCGCCGGCCTCCTGCTGCAGATCGAAAAAGGCGACGCGCGCGCCATTGGCGGCGAAGGCGCGGACCGTGTCGGCGCCGATACCCGACGCGCCGCCGGTGATCAGCACGACACGCTCAGTCAGGCTCGGATAGGTGGCAAAGGACAATGCGGAGCTCTTTCAGATCAGGTCAGATCAGGCGTTGGGTCGTCGGGTCGAACAGGCACGCACGCGCCATGTCGATGCCGAGCGTCACCGTCTCACCCATCCGTGGCGTGCCGTCGGGGTCGAAACGACCGGTGATCTCCTTGGTGCCCAGGCGCAGAACGGCCATGGTTTCCGCACCTGTCGGCTCGACCAGTTCGACCACGGCATCGATTTGCGCGATGCTTGGCTTGCGGCGCGCAAGATCGAGATCAAACCGGTAGCAGTGCTCCGGCCGGATGCCGAGCACGAGCTGTCGCGGCGTATTGGAGGCAAGCGTCTGGACGATCGGCAGGCTGGCCGCCTTGCCGTCGGCGGCCTGCAAGACAACAGTGGGGCGGCCGCCTTCTTCGCTCAGTTCGGCCGGCAGAAAATTCATCGCCGGCGAACCCATGAAGCCGGCGACGAACATGTTGGCCGGGCGGTTGTAGATCGTGGCCGGCTCATCGAATTGCTGGACCTCGCCCTGATGCATCACGGCAATGCGCGATGCCAGCGTCATTGCCTCAACCTGATCATGGGTGACGTAAACAGTCGTCTTGCCGACGCGGTGATGCAGCTTCTTGATTTCGGTACGCATGTCGACGCGCAGCTTGGCGTCGAGATTGGAGAGCGGCTCGTCGAACAGGAACAGTTTCGGATCACGCACCAGCGCCCGGCCCATCGCGACGCGCTGGCGCTGGCCGCCCGAAAGCTGTCCGGGCTTGCGCCCAAGCAGCGGTTCGATCTGCAGGAAAGCGGCAACCCGCTTGACGGCCTCGTCCTGCTGCGGCTTCGGTACGCGGCGGCTTTCCATGCCGAAGGTGATGTTCTCGCGCACCGTCATTGTCGGGTACAACGCGTAGGACTGGAACACCATGGCGATGTCGCGGTCCTTCGGCGCAACCGAATTGACCAGCCTTCCGTCGATGCGGATCTCGCCGGAGGTAACAGATTCCAGCCCGGCGATCATCGCCAGTAAGGTGGACTTGCCGCAGCCGGACGGTCCAACCAGCGCGATGAACTCGCCGTTCTGCGCCTCGAGATCGATGCCCTTCAGCACCTCGACCGCGCCGAAGTTCTTGCGCAGCGATCGGATGGTCAATGTCGACATGCGATGCCCTTCTTGACGGACGGGACGATTGTCGACATGAGACAGGCTCCGCGCACTTGATCGCGCCTCACTTGATTGCACCTTGGGTCAGGCCGCGGACGAAATACTTGCCGCCGAAGAGATAGATCAGCAGCGGCGGCAGCGCGCCGATCAGCACGGCGGCGCTCATGACATCGTAGGCGCGTACATTCGTGCCGCTTGCCGTCAGCGCGACGAGGGCGGCCGTGATCGGCTGTTGCTGCCCGGAGGTGAAGACGACGCCGAACAGATATTCGTTCCAGATGCCGGTGAACTGCCAGATCACCGTGACGCGCCGGGCTTTGTCCACGACGTGATGGCAACGACCTTCATTCTGTTTGTGACCGGGCCCGCATATTCTGTGCTAGGAGCCGATCTCAGACGCCTTGGCGTCGAATTCTGCAATACTGATATGCCGCATGCGGTGGTTCTGCCCGATGGCCGGCATCTCGTCATCCGGCGCGACCGGGATGTTAATGTCCAAGCTCTGGACACGCTCACCTCGGGCGATGGCGCGAATTACCGTCGGGATATGGAAGGAATCGAGAAGGATGCGGCTTTGCTGTTCGGCCTTCTGGGCGGGCGCCTGTGGAGCTTCGCGACACTCAAGCTGCTGTTGACGGAAGCCTGGCGGCGCGGTCCACTCGGGCTCAAAGCCGTGCTTGGCAATGCATTGACACCGGCCCGTTCCTGGCTGGAGTCGAGCTATCGCTCCGATGTCGCCAGGGCTCTATGGGCCCCTTGGTCGCTTCATGCTGGTCTTGGTCCCGAGGATGCCTTTTCTGGCCAGATAGGCAAAGTGATCGGGTTCTCGCTGGAGGCTGGCGGCTCGCCGATCGTCAAGGGCGGGGCGGGCAAGCTGCTCGCCGCCTTCTCGAAACTGATCGCGGAGCGCGGCGGAACGATCAGGACGCAGTCCGACGCGGTGAGCGTGATCAGGACGGGAGGTCGCGCCACGGGAGTGCGCGTTGCTTCGGGCGCGGAGTTTTCCGCCGCGAAAGGCGTCATCTGCTCGATGACGCCGACCCAACTCTACGAAAGGCTACTTGGCGGCGTCCAAGTCACGAACGAGCCGAATGCCGTCGCGAACTATCGCCACGGCAAGGGCAATTTCCAGATGCATTACGCACTCGACCGGATGCCAGCCTGGAAGAACGCCGAACTGGCCCAGGCGGCGGTGGTGCATCTCACCGCCGGCATCGACGGGGTTTCCAAGGCTTGCAACGAAGCCCTGCGCGGTATGCTCCCGGACCTGCCGACGATCTGCGTTCAGCAACCGCATGCGCTTGACCCGTCGCGTTGCCCGCCGGGCAAGGCCATCTTGTGGCTGCAAATGCCGGAGGCGCCCCGCTTCGTCAAGGGCGATGCAGCCGGCTTGCTGGGTCCGCCGGAAGACGCACGGTGGACCGAGAGTTTGCGCGAGGCCTATGCCGATCGGGTCGAAGCCATGCTTGCGGCGCATATCGACGGATTCCAGGAATCGGTAATAGCACGTCGAGCCTATTCGCCCGCCGATATCGAGGCCATGAATATTAATCTGGTTGGCGGCGATCCCTACAGCGGTTCCTCCACCATCGACCAAGCGTTGCTGTGGCGGCCTTTCAAGCACAGCGTCAACCACAAGACCGATGTCGAAGGTCTTTATCTGATCGGAGCCTCGACCCATCCTGGATCCGGGCTGGGCGGCGGTTCCGGGTTCCTTCTCGCGCAGCATCTGGCGGGATGACACGTACGACCAGGACCTGCCCGCCACCTGCGGCCGGAATACGAGCAAGCAGCGAGCCGCTTGGGTGTCCCGAAGGACATCGACATTACTTCTGGTGCTTTGCCTGGAATTCGTCGTGGAAGATGACTTCATCGAAGCGCAGTTTGAGGCCGTGCTTGCCTAGAAGCTTCTCCACGATTTCGTCGAGCGTTTCGCGATGCGCTTTTGCGCGAGCCCGAGCATAGGCTTCCCGCACCTCTGGCGCTTCGTCGGCCAGGACGAGGTTCATCCGCTCGATGATGTGCCGCTTCAGGTTTATGTGCTCGATATAGACTTCGCGCACGCCAACGTCCGCAAGCCGGCCGAACAACTGGTCCAGCAGTTCCGGCTTCTCGGCGAAATGCGGTAGGAGCGGTCCGACAAAGGCGAAGGTTGGAATCCTCGCCTCATGCAGGGCGGCAAGGGCGTTGAGACGATGCGAGCTGCGGGGTGCCCGCACCTCGAGCCACGGCTGATCTTGTCATCGGTCGTGGTCACGGTCATCCCGACATCCGCCCGCGGCAGGCGCGTCAGCAGGTCGATATCCCGCACGACCAGGGGGGACTTGGTTAGGATACGCACGATACCGGGTAGCGCTCCTCGGCAAGGACCGTGAGTATCCCGCGGGTCAACAGGTATCGGCGCTCGGGTCCCTGATAGGGATCGGTGACCGAGCTGAGCAGAAAGGTGCCTTCGCGCTTGTCGCGCGGCATGCGCTTGAGTTCTTCACGCATCAACTCGACGGCGTTCTTCTTGATGTAGACATATTCGCCCCAATCCTTGACGGTTTCCCCAACCGCCCGGCCCATGAGGCTGGCGTAACAATAGGCACAGCCGAGAATGCAGCCGGTATAGGGGTTTGCGACGTAGGAAATCGAGGGTATCTGCGATTTCTGGATGAAGCTTTTGGCCTCAGTCTCAACAATTCTCATTGTCGTACCTCAGAACGCAGATTACCGCGGCAACAACGATGTAAGGCGGCAACAGCCGCCTCACTGTCATTCACAGGGATTTCCGCTCTAGAACATCGGATTGTTGTTTGCGCGCGTGTCAGGCATTTGCATCATCGCATCCCAGTGCTCGACCAATTTGTCGTCCTCGACGCGATAGATATCGATAAATCTCCACTCATTTCCCACCATTTCGTAGCGTGTATGAAGAATGACAATATCGCCGTTCGCAATGACATGCTTGAACTCGACTTTTTGTTTATCAACTCCTTGCGAAATAAGCATTTGTACAAGTTGTTTTACTCCCGCAGGTCCATCAGCAATTGTTGGATTGTGCTGAACAAAATCCTTGCTCATGTAGTCGTCCACTGCCGAGATATCCAAATCGCCGAAAATTCGCTGGTAAGCGTGAGTGACGATTTGCTCGTTGTTCGTGTTCATTGCGAAGCTCCTTGGAAATGGGCAGGTGGTGAGAGCAGGGACGCTTTCGCTCCGCTGCCCTGGATGCAGCGATCTACTTGCCCCAGAACGCGTCTTCCTGCGCGGGATTCGAGGAGAACAGCCAGACTTCGACGATTTTGCCATCCTGCACGCGCAGCAGATCGATCCCGGGCTGGTCGAGCATGGCGCCTTCACGCTGGGCGGCGAACTCGATCTCAATGGCAACCAGATTGCCGTTGGCGAGAAACCGGTGGGCATGGGTGATGGCGAAACTATCGCCAGCGACCTTCATCATGCCGCCCATCATGGCGCCGAATTCGGCGAGGCCGTTCTTGGTGCCCGAGAACTGGTTATTGCCCGGCTGATGCCAGATCACCTGCGGGGAAAGGAGGCTACCAAGCGTGGCCTGGTCGCCCGTCTGGACGGCTTTGATGTAGCTCTTTGCGATATCGGTATTGGTCATTTTCGGTCTCTCATTTTATTGGAACCTGCTGCGGCGTGTCTCCCCCGCAGTTCATCAGAGTGGTAATAATAGGTGACATCCCATTCCGTCGTGGTTCATACACGCCGAAATTTGATACTTATCGGACATGTCCGATCGGGATTTGCGAAACGCGAATGACAAAGAGGCGAGTGAAGCTGGATCAACTCAATTACCGTCCGAGCGGACGCGAGCTGGATGTTGAGATATTCCATTTTTCGGACTTGCGGCGCCGCGTGACCTCCGAGCAAATCCTGGCGCTGTACCATTATTCTTTCCACACGCTGATCTGCGTGACCGAAGGTGCGGTCACTCAACTGGTGGACTTCCAGCCGGTCAATTGCGCGCCCGGATCTCTCCTGGTTGTGAGGCCCGGCCAGGTTCACAGTTTCGGAAACGATGAAGGTTGGGACGGGTGGATGGTGCTGTTCCGCGCAGAATTCTTGCCCTCCGGAACGCAGACGACCGCCGACCTGCTGCCCGTCCTCGGCTTGGACCGGCTACCCGATCATCTTTCTCTGTCGACTGCCGATTTTCATGCAATGAGCGAGGTGATCGCCAGGATGCAGCTGGACGCGGCCAGCGAGGCGCGATCGAAGGACATACATGCCCTTCTGCGATACCAACTTTGTGCACTGCTTCTGCGCCTTGCCATCGTGCAGGATAGGAACCTGGGCACCGACATTGCGACGAGTCAGAGCTTGCAGCGCTACGCCAGGTTCCGAGGGCTTGTCGAACAAAACTATTATGGCTGGCATCAGGTATCAGCCTATGCCAGCGCTCTCTCCTGTACCGAGAAAAGCCTGACGCGAGCAGCCGTGGAGGCGACTGGCAAGGGCGCCAAGCGTGTCATCACGGATCGCATCGCGCTCGAGGCCAAACGGCTCCTGGTCCATACCCGCAGGCCCATCTACCTCATCGCGGAGGGCCTCGGCTTCGCTGAGGCAACCAATTTCGCTAAGTTTTTCAGCCGCGAAACCGGCTTCACCCCGATTGAGTTTCGTAAGCAGTACAACCACTGATCGCGCTCAACACAGCACAGGACATTCGCCGGCCGGCAGCTTCGATGCGCTCTGCCACAAGCGATTGCATCCGCCAAAGTCTCGGATCGTGAATACCGATTTCCTCGAGATGTCTCACGGTTTCCAGCAGGTACTCGGCCATTGACCCTATGCACCCGCCGCTTTGGCGAGAGCATCGGCGATCTGGTCGGCAAAGCCGAGATGCCCTCATGCAGACAGTCGATTGCCGAAACGTTCTGCATCACAAGCTGCCAAAGTGCTCGACACGCAACGGTCAAAATGAACGTTGCATGGTGGAGACTTACCTGAACATGGATCCTCCATCCACGTCGAGTGCGGCACCGTAGACAAAGCTGGCAGCGTCAGAACACAGGAAAAGGATCGCGGCGGCCATGTCGCGGGGATGGCCCATGCGACGCATGGGCAGGTTTGCGGCGATAAGATCCTTCAGCGCCTGGTCGATGTGCGAATGCATCGGCGAGTCCGTCGGTCCCGGATTGAGGGCATTGATGCGCACCTTCTTCCCCGCCATTTCGCGCGCGACGGACTTCACCAGCGAAAGCGTTCCTGCCTTGGATGCGGCATAGGCGGTATCGGCGATCAGGCCACCGCCGCCATGCACGCCGGCATCCGAAGCCACGCGTACGATGTTGCCGCCTTCGGGATTGGCCTGCATGCGCTGCACCGCTCCCTGGACGGTGAAGAAAGTGCCCAAAAGGTTGATGCCCAGAACACGCTGCCAATGCGCCCAGTCCTGGTCCGGTATTTTCTTAGCCGTTATGATGGCCGCGCAGGTGACGATGTTGTCGAGCCGCGGCAGGTGAGCGTCACAATAGTCGAACATGCGTTTGATGCTGTCGGGATCGCCCATGTCGGCCACGACGGTGTGAGGCTTGCCGCCCAAGGCATGGAGGTCGACCGAACACTGCTTCAGCCCGTCTGCGTCGCGGTCGCACATGACCACTTCGGCGCCCTTGGATAGGAATGCCCGGGCGATCTCCAGTCCCATGCCGCCGGCGGCGCCCGTTACCAGCACCGTGCGGCCGGCGAAACTGTCATCTGCATATGTAGCGTAGGCGGCGGTCATGTTTCCTCCTCGAAAAAGGCCGTCCCGTGTTGAAGATGGGAAATCAAGAAATTGCCGCCCGTCAGGCCTTGAGATGCAGTGTCACCAGCACGAAACATTCCCCACCGTCCTCGAAGCGGGCCGTTACACGCAGCCAGTTGCCGAAATGCGTCAAGCGCGCCATCGCCATGCCGTCGCGCCGGTTCGGCATGCGGAATTCGGTGCCCTCCGGCAACCAGCGCATCCCGTCCGGTGAGATTTCGACCCGTGCCATCGGCACGGGACCGCCAGGCTCCTTCAAGGCCCGGACGAAGAAAATCGCCTCGCGCGCCCATCCTGCCTCATAAGGTTCACTGGCGGCCTCACCGCTCCATCGTTCGTTGCGCGCGACAATGGCGGTAATGCTCTCGGGCAGCATCAGAAATCCCCGGAAATGCAGATGGAATCGACATAGAGGAATGCCCGCTTGGCGACGTCGGTCTCCGCGAACACGCAGAAATTGAGCATGCACCAGAGGTTCTTCATGGCCGGAATGTGAATCGACTCGAAACCAGACAAATCGAAGCTACGGTCGTTGCAGCGCAGGGCGAGCGCCCGCATCGACTCCAGGTCGAAGTCGAAACACAAATAGGTCCAGTTCACCTTCGTCGGGATCTCATTGTAGCAGAGGCGCTGCGCGCCGCCGGCAATGTCGAGCCAGCCCTCCGGCGCGAGATGATAGTGGCTGATCGTTTTGTTCTCGGTGCCGAGCGGGATAATGCGTTCCGTTTCACGCTTGTATTGCCATTTTTGCAGATGCTGGCCGTCGAGCGCATTGAGGAAGCGCAGATGCGGCATGACCCTGTCATCGCTGTTGTCCCGGTCTCCGCCTTGCAGATCGAACAGGAAGCCGACCGAACGCACATCCGTTTCCGACAGCTTCAGTTCGGTGGCCTCCGGCTTGAAGGTGAAATACATCTCGAAACGAATCGGCCCCCGTTTCCTGAACGTGTGGCGCTTGATGGCCACGTTGCGAGCGCCAGGTATCGGGCGCGTAGCGACTTTCAGGGCGTAGGATGAGTCCATGCCGCCGTGCGACCCGGCATCCCAGTGGCCGAGCGTCGACAGCATGGCGCTTGTGTGCTGCGCATAGCCCGGCAGCATGGTGTCGAGATCGTCCTCGTAGTTGCCGACGAGCTGCGACCAGCCGCAATGGCCGCGCGAGAAATCGTCGAAGGACAGGATCCGCGGCAACGGATCGAAGCGGCTGAGCGACGGGTCCGCGCGCAACAGCGCAAGTCGCATTGCCTCGGTCATGTCCCCGGAAGAAAGTGGGGTCTGGTTGTTCATCGGGTCGCTGGCCTCATTCGGCTTTCAGTTTCTTGACGGCTTCCCAGTCGATCTCGATACCGAGCCCGGGCCGGTCGGGAACGTCGAGCATCCCATTTTTCTGCCGGCGGCATCCCGGCGCGATGTCGGCCAGCGTGGTCTTGAACGGGCTGGCGTCGCACTCGCACTCCATCATTCCGAAGTTCGGCATCGCGGCAGCGAGATGGACACTGGCGGTTTCGCAAACGATTCCCGACATGCCGATATGCGGTGCGTAGCGGATGTCGTGCGCGGCTGCGTAATCCGCCATGCGCCTTGTCTCGGTTATACCGCCGGCGCGTGCGACGTCCGGCTGTAGGAAGGACAGCGTCCGGTTTGCGATCAGCCGCTGGGCCTGGTCGAGCGTGAAATTGCTTTCGCCCGCAGCCAGCGGGACATCGCAGCGGCGGCGCAGTTCTTCGTAGCCTTGCTCGTTCTCCGGCTGCAGCGGTTCCTCGAACCAGAAATAGCCGTTCGCCGACAGCGCGCGGCCAACCTCGACGGCCTCGTCGAGCGTATAAGCCCAGTTCGCATCGACGCAGAGGCCGACCAGGTCGCCCGCACGCTTGCGCAGACGCTCTATCCGTTTGCAAGCATCGCGCACCGGGCGCGCCATCTTGATCTTGATGCGCGGGAAGCCTTCGTCCAGATAACGGTCCAGTTCGGCGTCGGCAGCCTTGTCATCCGTCCAATTGACCGCGGCGGCGTAGACATCGATGCGATCGCGGCCAACGCCTCCCAGGAGCTTGGCGATGGGCTGGCCGGTTGCCTTGCCGAGGATATCCCACAGCGCAATATCCACGCCGGCAATGGCCTCGATGAGCATGCCCCCTGCCTTGCCCGACAAAGCCCTGCGCATCGATTGCCACAACGCCCCGATGTTGCGCGCATCCTGACCGACAAGGCGGGGCTTGAGCGACGTCTCGATCAGGTCGCCATAGGCCTTGGGCGAAAAGCGGGCCAGCGTTTCACCGACGCCGACAATGCCGGCGTCGGTGCGCACTTCCACCAGCACGAGCGAGACCTTGGTGTAAGAACCCCACGACGTCACGGTCGGTACCGGCAGCGTCTGGCTAAGCGGGTGGGCGATCACCTCCACAATCTTGAGCGGTTCTGCCGCCATCGGCTCGCTGGGACGCATCGGCCTCACGCTTCTCCCATTCCACTGCCTTCCTCGAACTGCGGATTCTCTTAGCGCGCACTTTCCTGCTTAGCAACCAAAAAACTTAGTTGCTATGTTTGCGCGCAATATGCTACGGCATCGACGAAAGGGACCCTGAATGTCGACCGACGCCACACGCAAATCGATCTTCACAGCCAAGCCGGCCAGCCCCTCGCGGCTTGCCGATGGCGTTTCGGACGCGATAGCGGCGGCCCTGGTTGATGGCCGCATAGCGCCCGGCGAAGCGTTGCCAACGGAAGGTGAGATCGCCAGGGAATTTGGCGTCTCAAAACCGATCGCACGCGAGGCGCTGCGCCAGTTGGCGAGCGCCGGGCTCGTATTCACGCAGCAGGGCAAGGTCGCGCGGGCAAAGGCCCTTAGCGGCGAGCCGATGGAACGCATCTACGCCTACGCCGTACGGTCCAGCCTGAAGCGACTTCAGGAAGCCAACGAAATGCGTCGCGTCATCGAGACTGGCATTGCTCGCCTTGCGGCGGAGCGCCGCGACCCAGAGGGTATTGAAACGATGCGTCGGGCGCTTGCCGACATGCAGAACGGCCTCGGCAAACCGCGTGATTTCACCGAAGCGGACATTCTGTTTCATCTCGGTCTTGCCATGGCGACCGGCAATGCCATGATCCGAATCCAGATGGAGGGATTGCGCTCAGTGCAGCGTGAGGTCTCCGAGCTCTTCTCGCGGCGTTCCAATCGCAGTGAGGCCGATTGGCGCGCGACGATCGAGCGCCACCGCAATATCCTCGAGGCCATTGCCGCTGGCGACGCCGATCTGGCCGACCAGCGTATACGCGAGCACTTCGATGCGGCAGACATTGCCTCGTTCGAAGTGGTCGACAAGCTGGGTGGGTCGGAACCGTGAGCAGCGACCGCTTTTCGCTGGCAGGTCGCCGCGCACTGGTGACAGGTGCCAGCTCCGGCATCGGGCGAGCGGTTGCCATCGCCTTGGCCGAGCACGGCGCTTCGCTCGTTCTGCATCATCTAGGTGACGAAGATGGTGCGCGCGGAACCGCTGAACGGACCGGAGCGAACACGACGGTCCTGGAGGCCGATTTCACGCAGGCCGAAGCCGTGGCCGCCTTTACAAACGAACTTGAGGCTAGGGCGGGCCCGATCGACATCCTGATCTCGAACGCGGCGATAGAGCACCGCCGCGCCTGGGAGGAGATCGACAGTGGGCATGTCCACAAACATGTCGCCGCCAACTTCACCGCGCTGCTGACGCTGACGGCATCGCTCGTGCCGGCCATGGCCAGACGCGGCTGGGGACGCGTCGTGGCGACCGGCAGCATCATGGCCCGCCGGCCACGCGCCGAAACCGTGGTCTATGCCTCGCTGAAGGCCGCGCAACTGACGGCTGTCCGCGCCATCGCGCGCGACGTAGCTCCCCATGGCGTTACGATGAATGTGATCTCACCTGGCGCGATCGAAATCGAGGCCACCGCCAGTCGCTATGTGGACGCGTCGTTCCGCAAGGCCGTGTCAGCCAAGATTCCGGCAGGCCGGCACGGCCAGCCTGATGATCTCGTGGGGGCCTTCGTGTTCCTGTGCAGCGATGCCGCCCGGTACATCACCGGCGCCGACATACCTGTCGACGGCGGCTGGACCATAGGCGATGCGCCCGGTTTGCTGCCAGGAACAGCGTCCTAACTACGGCGCGCTGACCGGGGATCGAAGTGCATCGAACCAATGGGAGGAAAAACATGAAGACCGCATTGAAACTTGCAGTATCGGCATTCACGCTGTTTGCGCTGTCCGCCCATGTCGTGGCGCAGGAACTCCGCGTCACCGTGTGGACGGGTAGCGAGGCGCACCTGAAGATGCTCGGAGGCATCGCGAAGGGTTTCACCGACACGCACCCGGGCGTCACGGTGAAGTTCGAAACCGTTCCGGTTGCGGACTATACGCAGAAGCTCACCTTCCAGGTTGCCGGTGGCAATGCACCGGATGTCGCATGGATGATGGAGGACGCAGCGCCCGCATTCGAAAATGCGGGGCTGCTGATGGACCTTGGCCCGACCCTCAAGGCGGCAAAAGGTTACGATTTCGACGACTTCTCGCAGCCGGCGATGGCACTCTGGCAGAAGGACGGCAAGGTCTTCGGCATCCCGTTCTCCACGTCGCCGTTCCTGATCTATTACAACAAGGACATGTTCGATAAAGCGGGCCTCGAAGACCCGAACCAGCTCGCCGCCAAAGGCGAATGGAACATGCAGGAATTCCAGGACGTCGCGAAGAAACTCACCGAGGCGAATCCCGGCAAATGGGGCTTCGAGTTCAAGGACGGGGAAGGCTACGCGTCGCGCATGACGCATGCCCTGCTGCCGCCTGTCAGGGCCTATGGTGGTGACCTATGGGCAAATGGGCAATGCGGGCTGGACAAGCCGGAGGCCGTCGCGGCGGTCAGGCAGCTCCACGACATGGTGTTCAAGGACAAGTCGATCGTGCCGCCGGGCGAACAGGGTGACTATTTCTCCGGAAATTCCGCGATGACCGTCAATCAGATATCGCGCGCCTCCAAGATGCCGGAGGCCGGCTTCAAATGGGGCGTCGCCCCACTGCCTTCGGGTCCGGCCGGCGAGGCTCCCGTCATCGGACAGGCTGCCCTGACCGTTTTCGAGTCGAGCAAGAACAAGGAGCTCGCCGCGCAGCTGGTCGCGGAGATGACCAGCAAGGAAAATGTCGCTGTCATGGCGCAGTTCTTCCCACCGGCCCGCAAAAGCGTCCTGGAGAGCGATGCCTTCGTCAATTCCAACAAGCTGGTCCCTCTGGAGCAGATGAAAAATGTCGCTGCCGCCATCGCCAATGGCCGTGTCCACCCGTCGCACGAGAAAGTGCCGCAGATCTTCGCCGCCATGGCGCCGCGGGTAGACGCGCTCTGGAAGCCCGACGCAAATGTCGAAGAGGCGCTCAAGGGCGTTTGCGCCGCCATCCAGCCCTTGCTCTAAAAGGGCCAACCGATGGCGAAGCAGGCATATCGGGACACCATGGCGCGTGATCACCGCGCGCCGTGGCTGAGTCTGAAATATCGCGAGACGCTGGAGGCATGGCTTTTCGTCAGCCCGACCTTCGTCGGTTTCCTGATCTTCTTCCTCGGGCCGCTGATCGCCATCGTCTACTATTCGATGACCGAATGGAACCTGCTTAGCCAGCAATCTACGTTCGTCGGCCTGCGCAATTTCCAGAACGTGCTGTTTCAGAATCCGGACTTCTGGCATGTCGTGCGCAATTCGGTGGTCTTCGCCCTCGGTCTGGTTCCTCTGAACATGGCGCTTGCGCTGATGCTGGCGCTAGCGTTGTCGAGGCCGTTCCGCGGTGTCGTGTTCTTTCGCACCATCTTCTTTGCGCCGGTCGTCACGTCGGCAATAGCCTGGGCGATCGTTTGGAAATTCATGCTCCAGGGCGATGGTGGCGCGGTGAACCTGCTGCTCGGCTGGTTTGGCATCGACGGGCCGAACTGGTTGCGCGAGCCCAATTGGGCGATGGCCGCAGTGATCGTGACGCGCGTCATCAAGATGGTCGGCCTCAACATGATTCTGTACATCGCGGCATTGCAGGCGATCCCGCGCGACTATGAGGAGGCCGCGACCCTGGAGGGTGCGTCGCGCTGGCAGATATTCCGCATGATCACCTGGCCGATGCTGGCGCCGACGACGCTCGTCATCATGGTGCTCACGACAATCGGCTCGTTCAAGGTGTTCGATCACATCTATCAGATGACCGGCGGCGGACCGGAAAACGGAACGCTCGTGCTAGCCTTCTACATTTACCAGCAGGGCTTCAAGTTCTTCAATGTCGGCTATGCAGCCGCGCTCGCCATGATCATGTTCGTCATCGTCATGGCGCTGGTCCTGGTGCAGGTGATGTTGCGTCGGAGGGAAATGGAATGACCTCGCGACAGACCGAAACCCTCTACCGCATATGCTGGACGATCGCTCTCCTGTTGCTTGCGGTGCCTTTCGTCTTCCCCTTCCTCTGGATGATCTCCGGCGGTTTCAAGAGCACGACCGAGATCTTCGGGTCGCCCACTCTTGTCCCGCGTGTCTGGCGCTTCGGGAATTTCGCCGAGGTCTTCAGGTATCAGCCTTTCGCAAGACAGTACTTCAACTCGCTCTACATCGCCTTCACGGTGACCGCGCTGACCCTGTTCATTTCGTCGCTGGCCGGCTACGCCCTGGCCCGTATGCGCTTCGCCGGCGCCGGGCTTCTGATGCTGTTCCTCGTCATGGCGCTAATGGTGCCGGAGGAAGTTACCATCATCCCGAACTTCTTTCTGATCCGGACGCTCGGCATGATCGACACCCACTGGCCGCTCATCCTGCTGCCCGTCTTCGGCCCGCAGGGCGTGGTGGCGACGTTCCTGATGCGCCAGTTCTTCCTGGCCTTGCCGAAAGAACTGGAGGAGGCCGGCAAGATGGATGGCCTGTCGCGCTTCGGCGTATGGTGGAAGATTGCCCTGCCGATGTCGCGCCCGGCGCTTGCGGCGGTTGCGATCATCACCTTCCTGCATTCGTGGAACCTCTTCCTCGAACCGCTGATCTTCCTCAGCTCGCTAGAGAAGTTCACCTTGCCGCTCGCCCTGTCCAACTTCAATGACAGCTATGGACTGCCGCTCTGGAACCTCCAGCTTGCCGCAACCAGCCTGGCCGTCGTTCCGATCCTCATCGTCTACTTGATCGCCCAGCGCCAGATCATCGAGAGCTTCGCCCTCTCAGGCGTCAAGGGATAAGGAAAATCTGCCATGACCAGGGTTCTGCTGAAGGACATCCGCAAACGATTCGGCGCCACCGAGGCCATTCGTGGCGTCGACCTCGAAATCGACGACGGCGAGTTCGTCGTCTTCGTTGGCCCTTCGGGATGTGGCAAGTCTACCTTGTTGCGCCTGATATCCGGCCTCGAACACATCAGCGAGGGCGAACTCAGGATCGGTGACCGGATCGTCAACGAAGTGCCCGCCGCCAAACGCGGCGTGGCCATGGTGTTCCAATCCTATGCGCTCTATCCGCATCTGACCGTCCGCGACAATATGGGCTTCGGCCTCAAGGTGCGCAAAGTGCCCGCCGAGGAGCGCGTCCAGCGGGTCGCGGAGGCGGCCGCCATCCTGAAACTTGAGCTGTTGCTCGACCGATATCCGCGCCAACTGTCGGGAGGCCAACGCCAGCGGGTTGCCATCGGCAGGGCCATCGTCGGCAATCCGGACGTCTTTCTGTTCGACGAACCTCTGTCCAACCTCGACGCGGAGTTGCGTGTCCACATGCGTTCCGAAATCGCAGCACTCCACCGCCGCCTTGCCACTACAATGATCTATGTCACTCACGATCAGATCGAGGCGATGACCTTGGCGGACAAGATCGTCGTGCTGAGCGACGGCAAGATTGAGCAGGTCGGCTCGCCGCGAGAGCTTTATGACAGTCCAAGCAATCTTTTCGTGGCGCAGTTCATCGGCAGCCCGAGGATGAATATCCTGCCGGCCGCACTCGCTTCGGCATTGTCGCCGGAGTTCAGAGTACCCGAAACCGCTGAATCGCTCGGCGTGCGGCCAGAACACCTGACGTTGACATCACCCGAAAGAGCCAAGCTCAACGGAAAGGTAGCTCTTGCGGAATACACGGGAGCGATGACACTCATCCACATTGAATTGCCTGGGCGGACCTCCTGTCATGTGATGAGTGACGAAAGAAATCCGCCTGAGATCGGAAGTTGCGTAGGTCTGACGGCTCGGCCGGGCACGCTGCACTTCTTTGACAAGGACGGTCGGGTGTTGTGAAAGGCGGCGGGACCGGCGGACGGAAACACCAGCATTCAAATCTCCACAGCGGCAATGTCGGTCTCGCGAATGCGCTCCGCGAAGAAGTCCGCTTGCTCCACTTGGCGCGCCGGCTGCGGTGGCGACGCTGAACGAACCCGTTGCGGGGATGGGCGCGTGGGATGAGGTAGAGATCACGAACCGGACGTCGCTCGCATTGAGGGTGGTTCGGCAGCGGCAGAGCATCACGGGCTTCTTCAACAAGGAGCCTGACCATGCCTCATGCATCGCGACGGCTGGCTGTTTCCGGGCGATGAAGTCCCTCCAAGCGGAAGCTAGTGAAGGGAGCAGCTCGTCTCCGCTAGCCAAGAGCCAGTCGGCGGGCACTGGTAGTGATCATGCCGGCATCAACGGCTTGACACGTTCGATAATGGCGGCGACCGCCTCCTTCGGGCTCTTGCGTCCGAGAACGGCGAGCTGCACTTCCTCGAGGAACGTCGACTGTGCGCGGGCGGCTTCGGGAAAAGCCGGGAAGGCCGATCTCGCATTGGCGAGGGCGGCGGCCTCGACCTTCGCCTGCGGCTGTGACTCTGTGAACGATGGGTCGGTATAGGTCGAGACGCGGACAGGGCCGTTGCCATTCCGTGCCATGCCGAGCGTCGCCGCCTTGCTCGACACGAAACGGATGTAGCTCCAGGAAAGCTTCTTGTCCTCTACGTTAGCGGGGATCGCCATCGCCCAGGATTCGACGACCGTGTGCATCTCTTGATCGTCGCCAAGCGTCTTCGAGCCGGGGAACTCGATCGCCTTGATCTTTCCCGGCGCCGTCGACTGCTCCTTATTGTTGAGCTGCGCATAGCGGGCAAACGGCAGCACGGCGAAGGCCGCGCGTTCCTGCTGCATCCATGTCACCATGTCGTCGTTGCGCGTCGTGGCGTAGCTGCGCGGGAGCGCACCGGCCTGGAAGAGGTCGGCGAGCACGGACAGGCCTTCTTCCATCGCCTCCGGATTGGGGACGACCTGGAACTGCTTGTCGATGAAATCGCCGCCGAAGGCGCGGGCGAACATGACGGGGAAGACGGCGAGGTCGCTCGCGAGAATCATGCCGACGACCGGCGTGCCGGACTTCGAAGTGAAGGTCAGCTTCTTCGCCTGCTCGACCAATTCCTCCAAGGTCTTCGGCGGGGCCGAAATGCCGACCTCCTGAAGCAGCTCCTCGTTGTAGAACAGCCCCTGCGTGGCGTGACGCACCGGGATGCCGACGAGCTTGCCGCCTACGGTCATCGACTGGCGCAGCCCCTCGGCAATATCGTCGAAATCCTCGATCGGCTCGACTTTCCGGAGGTCGTCGAGCGGCTCGAAGAGCGAGGCGATCTGCGATGTCATGCGGTTGTCGATGACATAGCCGACGTTGAAATCGGTCTCGCTCAGGCTCGCCTCCCGGAATAACCGGTCCTGGAGCGGATTGCTGTCGAGCGTCGTCCAGGAGATCTGGGCGTTGTTCTTGTCCTCCCAAGGCTTGATGACATTGCCGGCGGCGCCGGTCGTCAAGTTGGTTTGGTGGACGCGATGGCAAAGCACGTTCAGCGTCTTTACCTGAGCATGGGCCAACCGACTCAATGCGCCCGTCGCGCCGGCAGCCATCGCGGTCGTCAGCAGGGCTCTGCGTGTCATGTGCAAAGGCATTGTCTTCCTCCCTTTCTTGGTGACCTCGTCACCCCTTGGTCGCGCCAGCGGTCAGCCCGGCGACAAGAAACCGGTTCATCAGGACCACGAAGACGAGAACCGGCAGCAATTGGACGGTAGAGGCTGCAAAGAGCACGCCCCAGTCAACGCCATCGATCGAGCTGATCATCTCTGAAAGGACCAGAGGCGCGGTCTTGGCGTGGTTGGCGGTGAAAATATAGGCGAATAGAAACTCGTTCCACGCGAAGACGACGACGAAGACGGCGACGGCGAGCATGCCGGGCGCTACGAGCGGCAAGATGATCTTCACAAGGATCGTCAGCGGCCGCGCGCCGTCGAGGACAGCCGCCTCGTCGAGTTCGCGCGGCACTTGATCGATGAACGTCCGCATCAAAAGCGTACCGAGCGAGACGAAGAATGTCGCGTAAAGCAGGATCAGCACCAGATGGGTGTCGTTGAGCCCGAGCCGATTGACGACCGGGAACAGTGGCAGCGTCACGACAATCGGCGGGATCAGCCGCGATCCGATCAGAAACATCACCGATCCTTCCAGGAAACGGACGCCCCGATAGCGTGAATAGGCGAAACCAGCGAGCAAACTTGCCATGACGGCAAGCGCCGTTGCCCCGGTGGTGATGATCAGGCTGTTGACGAGCCCGTCGAAAAAGGACGGCCAGCGCCGCCACAGCGAGGCGTAGTGCTCGAAGGTCGGTTCGAAGAAGAGCTCTGGTGGAACCGCGAAAATCTCGCGACCGGGTTTGAACGACGAGAGCACGATGAAGCCGATCGGAAACAGTGACCAGACGACGATTGCCGCAACAGCGAGCGTCTTTCCGGCACCGATGGCGAGACGCTTAGAACGCATTGGCCACGGATTCCTTGCGCAGCCGCCATACATAGCCAGTCGCAAGCAGCAGCGAGATCACGACCATCATCCACGCCGTCGCGGCCGCCGTGCCGAACGCGTTGTAGCGGAAGCCTTCCTGATAGAGATAAACGGAAACGACCTCGGTCGTGCGCGCCGGGCCGCCCTGGGTCAGGAGCCAGACCTCGGAAAAGAGGCGGAAGGCGAAGATGTAGCGGAAGAGCAGCGCAATCAGCATCGCTGGCGTCAGAAGCGGTAGCGTGATGTTGCGGAAGAGCTGGAACGCATTGGCTCCGTCGGTACGCCCAGCCTCGTATAGCTCCTTCGGAACCGCGAGCCGTGCCGCGTAGAGAATGATAAATGTGAATGGCAAGTGCAGCCAGATTGTCAGCAGTCCGACGAGGATGAGGCCATGGGAAGGGATGAACGTCCAGTCGAGCGTCGGCAGCCCGGCGTATCGCAGCATCAGCGTGATCGGCCCGACGTCTGGATCGAACAGGAAGCGCCACATTGCGACCGCCGTCACCTCGCTGATAGCGTAGGGAGCGAGCACCACGACGAGCATGACACGCTGGAAGGGAAGCCCGGAGGCGAAAAGCAGAGCCAGGCCGAGGCCGAGTAGCAGTTCGATATGAACTGCCACGGCGACGACGAGGACCGTGTTCCAGATCGAACCCCAAAAATATGGATCGGTGAGGACGCGGATATAGTTATCGAGCCCAACGAAGGTTGCCGATTGGCCGAATGACGAGGCCTCGAAACTCAGCCACAGGACGAAGATGGCGGGCAGCACGATGATCCCAAGCACCAGGAGGTGCACGGGCGTCGCATAGAGATAGGCAGGCGAAAACGCGAAGCGCCGCCTCTTGGTCTCGCCAGCCGCTTCCGCCGCCCCTTCCCCCCTGTAGCCGGCGGACGCCTCGGAACCAAATGCCATTGCTCCTCCCTGAGCGGTTGCGCGTCAGCCGTCCGTGGCGGCAAGTGGAACGGTGCCCTCCACCGTCGTTCTGTACATCACCCGGCGGTATCCGGGATAATCGTTGATGGCTGTGTGAAGGACGTGGGGATTGTTCCACATCCCAAGCGTCTTCGGTTCCCAACGCAGCCTGCAGTTGAACTCGGGCCGAACTGCCCGCGCCATCAGGAAGTCGATCATCGGTTTGCTTTCGTCCTCCGTCATCCCCTTGAAGTTGGTCATGACACTGCTGACGAAGACATAGCGCCGGCCTGTCTCGGGGTGCCGGCAGATCACCGGGTGCTCCACGACGGCATTCTCGATCGCCTCGACATCGGACTTCACGCCGAGCCGGCTATGCGCCGCGTTGATCGCGAAGACACCGCGGCCGCTATGGACGCCAGTTAGTCCTCGCAGGATTTCGACGAGCTGCGGTGACAGCGAATCGTAGGCTTTTTCGAGACTGGAAAAGCAGGTGTCGCCGCCAACCGGCGGCACCTCTTCACCGTAGAGCATCGTGATGCCCGGCGGCTTGGCAAGCCAGGCGAGGTCCATATGCCAATCCTCGCCGATCACCTTGCCCTTGTCGTCCGGTTCACGCACGAAGCGAACGACATCCTCGAAGCCGTCGATCGGCTTGTGCACCGGATTGCCGCTGAACGGGCCGAAGCGGCGGGCGACCTTATGAACACCAACTGGATCAAGCTCCTGACCGCGAACGGCGAGGACGTGGTATTTGTAGAGCGCTCGGCGGACGTCCGCGAAGGCGTCCTCACTCGCACTCGCCAAATCGATTCCGCGGATTTCCGCACCCAGTGCTCCGGTAAAGGGATTGATCTCGAAACGGGTGAATTCGTCATCACGCAGCACCTGGACCTCCCTGTACGCGCCTTGTCGCCACTGAACGATGGCTGACTTACCTGTAAGTAAGTACCTCCGGCGTCAACAGTTGTCAACTCGCCCTCGTTTTTGATTTCTTGGCTTCTAGCCTCGACGCGAGCCTTTCCTCGCATCCTGCCAGGCTGCGCGAATGATGGCCGCCAGTACGGCGAAGGTCCTGGCGACCTCATCAAAGCTTCCGGTGTCCTGAGTCATCGGTGGGCAGGACAGAAGTGTGGTGCGCAGCATGTGCACGAGTTCGTCCCTGAGTGTGTCGGCGGAGAGGTCTCCGTCCTCCACAGCCTGGTCCACCGCATGGCGCAGGCTCTGTTCATAGACCCGGTTGACCCGCTCCAGGGCATGTTCCGCCGGTTCGCCGAGGACTGGGAGATCGTGGCGCAAGCGTGACAGCGGGCTCCACATGTTACGGGCTCCGTCCTCAGCGTTGAAACGTTTATAGAAGTGGCGAAGATCCTCGAGCTGCATATCGAGCCGGTCGAAGAACCGGACGTCGGGCGTCGTCCAGAAGCGCCTGATCCGGGTCTCGGCGTTCGTGGCGAAGTCGGCGATCAACTCCTCCATCAATTGACGCTTGTTGCCGAAGTGATGGTGGATGTTGGCTCGTGTCGTGCCAATCGCCGTCGCTATATCGCCGAAGCTGAAACCGTCGTGGCCGCGCAGGACATAGAACTCGGCCGCGATCTCTTTGATCTTGCTGCGGGTAGAATGCGCCTCGTCACCGGGAGGTTCTAAAGTGTTGGTTCTCATATCCATTCCAAACTCCATGCCGCTCGCCGTCGCGAAATCAGTATACGGACCGACCTTAAGCGGCCCGCAGCTGGGCACGAAACGCGGCGTGCGCCCCACTGTCACAATGTCATGGGATGGACGCGTCGTACATGGATCTCACAGAGGCTCACAGGCAACCGTCCCCTTTCGCCGCCTTTGAGCCCAGAAGATCAGCCCGAGCAGCAATATCGCCGGAACGGCAAACCAGTAGCGCGACGGTCGCTCGGCGGGCACCAGCACCTGATTGATCTCGTCGCCGGGTTGCAGGCCGAATTTGGCCGCCTGGCTGCCCAGCCGCACGACGCCCACCGTTACGCTGTCGCCAAGCGCGCTGACATCCAATCCTGCAGCCTTGAGGCGCTCCGTGGATGAATTGCCAGGCCCGAGTTGCAGCCTCACCAGCTTCGATATCTCGTCGCCGTTGAGATTCAATGTCGTCAGGCGCAAGCGAATAGCGCCTCCGTCGGCTGTTTGGTCGACAACATGGCCGAGTTCAGAGGCGGGTATTGCCTTATATGGTTCACTCACCTGATCAAGGAGGAAGCCCGGCCTGAACAGCGTGAAGCAGACCAGAAGCAGCGCGACCGTCTCGTACCAGCGGTTGCGGATCAGCAGCCAGTTCTGCGTCGCAGCGACAAAGGAGACCATCGCCGATGTGGACGTCACCACCATGGCGACGAAGTCGAACGGCCCTTCCAGGTCGATCATCAACAGACCGGTGTTGAAGATGAAGATGAAGGGCAAAAGGCCGGTCCGGATCTCATATTTGAAGCCCTGCAACCCCGTCTTGACCGGGTCGGCCCCGGAAATTGCCGCCGCCGCATAGGCAGCAAGGCCGACTGGTGGCGTCACGTCCGCCATCAGCCCGAAATAGAACACGAACATGTGGACCGCGACCAGCGGCACGGCGAGGTCATTCTGGGCCGCCAGATCGACAATGACCGGCGCCATCAGGGTGGCAACGACAACGTAGCTCGCGGTCGTCGGCATACCCATCCCAAGGATGATACAGATCACCGCAGTGAACAAAAGCATGACGATGAAGCTGCCGCCCGAGATGAATTCGACCAGTTCCGTCATCACCAGGCCGATGCCGGTGAGCAGGACGGTGCCGACGATGATACCGGCGGTGGCGGTAGCGATGCCGACCGTCGTCATGTTGCGCGCGGCGGCAGCCAGCCCACCGACCAAATCGTCGAGGCCGTGACGCCAATGCGACGCCAATTTGTGGTCTTTGCGAAAGAAGGCGGTTAGCGGACGCTGGGTGATGATCAGCGCCATCAGAGCGACGACGCCCCAGAATGCGGAAAGGCCGGGCGAAAGTTCCTCCACCATCAGACACCAGATCAGCAAGATCACCGGCAGCAGAAAATGCAGGCCAGTGCGCGCCGTCTCGCCGAAGTGGGGAATCCTGACGATTTCACCGTCCAGGTCTTCGAGCGGCAGATCGGGATGGCGGGCGCGGTAGGCAACAAGCCCCACATAGGTGGCGACAAGTGCGGCACTGATCATCCAGGTCGCGGCCGCGCCAAACACAATCTTCGTCCAGCCAATCCCGTAGTAGACGAGACCTGCGAGGATGATGAAACCGCACACGCCCATCAAGCCGCGAACCACACCCTGAAATGCAGTATTTGTACTTCTTGACGGCAGGCCCTTCAGCCCCATCTTCATCGCCTCGATGTCGACGATGTAGAACAGTGAGCCGTAGGTCAGCAGTGCGGGATAGAAGGCATGCTTGACCACCTCGGCGTAGGAAATGCCGACATATTCCGCGATCAGAAACGCGGCGGCGCCCATCACCGGAGGCATCAACTGGCCGTTGACGCCGGCCGCGCATTCGATGGCGCCGGCCTTCACCGCCGTATATCCGACCCTTCGCATCAGTGGGATGGTGAAGGTTCCGGTCGTCACCACATTTGCAATCGATGACCCCGAGATCATGCCGGTCAGGCCGGAGGCCACCACTCCAGCCTTGGCGGGCCCGCCGCGGTACTTGCCAAGCAGCGAGAAGGCAAGCTGGATGAAGAAGCCGCCGGCGCCGGCGCGCTCGAGCAGGGTGCCAAACAGCACGAACATGAAGACGACGTTGGTCGAAACACCGAGGGCGACGCCGAACACGCCTTCGGATGTCAGCCACATCTGCGAGGCCGCGCGCGGCAAGGTGGCGCCCTTGTGACCGAGCAATCCGGGCAGATAGGGACCGGCGAAGATATAGGCCAGCATGATAGCCGCGATGACAGTGATGGCCGGCCCAACGGCACGGCGGGCGGCTTCGAGCAGGATGAGGACGCCGACGATCGAGACGATGAGATCAACAGTGGTGGGAAGACCAGGCCGCTGGGCAATATCCTTGTAGAAGGCCACCAGATACAGAGCTGCCGCGGCGCCAGCGATGCCGAGTACCCAATCGGGCAGCGGCACGCGGCTGCGCGACGATGCCTTGAAGGCAGGAAACGTCAGCATTGCCAGGAACAGCGCGAAGGCAAGGTGGATCGATCGTGCGATGCCGTCGCTGACGACGCCGAAATTGACCAGGAAGGGAATGGGCGATGCATACCAGAGCTGGAACAACGACCACGCCAGCGACACGCCGAGGATCAGCTTCGCCGTGAGGCCGGTCGGCTTGCGCCCGCCAGTGTCGGCCTCGGCGACGATCTCGTTGAGCTTGTCGATGTCGATAACGGGTTGGTCAGGCGTTTCCACCCGCTGGCTTTGATCTGTCATCGTTCCCCACGCTCATTTTCGTCTCTTATGATTGCAACGCGAGGCGCCCGTCGGCGCCTCGCGTTGGCGCGCTTACAGCCAGCCCTTTTCCTTGTAGTAGCGCTCCGCGCCCGGATGCAGCGGCGCCGACAGACCAGCCTTGATCATCTCCTTGGGATCGAGATTGGCGAAGGCCGGATGCAGCTTTTTAAAGTCGTCGAAATTCCCGAAGATCGCCTTCACCATCTCATAGACCACGTCGTCAGGCGTATTGGCGTTCGTCACCACGGTGGCGCGGACGCCGAACGTCGTCACGTCGTCCGGATTGTTGGCGTACATGCCGCCTTTGATGGTGGCGACCGAATAGTAGGGATGCGCGGCCACCAGGGCGTCCACGGCTGGCCCGGTCAGCGCAATGAGCTTGGCGCCGCAGGCCGTTGTCGGGTCCTGGATCGCAGCGGAAGGATGTCCGACGCCGTAGAAGAAGCCGTCGATCTTGTTATCGCAGAGCGCGCTGCCTTGCTCATCCGCCTTCAGTTCCGCGGCCAGCGAAAAGTCGCCGAGCGTCCAGCCCATCTGCTTTAGCAATTCCTCCATCGACGAGCGCGTGCCGGAACCAGGATTGCCGACATTGAAGCGCTTGCCCTTGAAATCCTCGAATTTGGTGACGCCGGCATCGGGCCTCGCCAGCACGGTGAATGGCTCGGGATGAACCGAGAACACCGCCCGCAGATCCTTGAACGGCTTGCCGTCGAAATTCCCGGCACCGTTGTAGGCCTGATACTGCACGTCGGACTGTGTCAGCCCGAAATCGAGATCGCCGGTCTGGATAGAGTTCACGTTGAAGACCGAACCCCCCGTCGATTCTGTCGAGCAGCGAATGCCGGTCTCCTTGCGATCCTTGTTCATCAGCCGGCAGATGGCCCCACCGACCGCGTAGTAGACGCCGGTGACCCCACCAGTGCCGATGGTGACGAAGCGCTGCTCGGCCGCGTTCGACGGCAGCGCCAGCAGCATGCTGGCTGCGACGCCAATCAGTGTTTTCATTGAACTATGCATGGTTGTTACCTCTCTGGTGGGTTGTCCCGGCCTTGCGCCGGTGACGCTTTGAAGTTGACTGATGGTCCTGCGGCGCGCATTTCACATTGCCGATGCAAGTGCCGCATCGACCGCGTCGCCAAGCCGCTCGACGATCCTGTCGATATCCGGTTCGGTGATGATGAAGGGCGGCGCAATCAGCACATGATCGCCGCGAACACCGTCGAGCGTGCCGCCCATCGGATAGACCATCAGCCCACGGGCCATCGCCTCCTTTTTGATGCGGGCATGGAGCTTGAGCTTGGGATCGAAGGGCTCCTTGGTTGCACGATCGATCACAAGCTCGACGCCCTGAAACAGGCCGCGCCCGCGAATGTCGCCGACATGATGATGGTTGTCGAAACGCTGGCGCAGGCGCTCGTCCAGCCGCGTCCCCATCGCCTTGACGCTGTCGAGCAGGCCATCGCGACGGATCACCTCCTGCACAGCAAGACCGGCCGCCGCCGCCATCGGGTGGCCCATATAGGTATGCCCATGCTGGAAGAAGCCGGTGCCATTGGCGAAAGCGTCGAAGATATGCCTGCCCAACAGAACCGCGCCGATTGGCTGATAGCCGCCTCCGAGGCCCTTGGCGATGGTCAAAAGGTCGGGAGCGATGCCGTCCTGCTCGCAAGCATGCAGGGTGCCGGTGCGGCCCATGCCGCACATGACTTCATCCAGGATAAGCAGGACGCCGTAGCGGTCGCAGACGGTGCGAATGCGCTTGAAGTAATCGCCGACGGGCGGCACGGCACCCAGCGTGGCGCCTACGACAGGCTCGGCGACGAAGGCGATGACTTCGTTGGCGCCAAGTTCGAGGATCTTGTCTTCCAGTTGCTGGGCCGCGCGCGCCGCATAGGTTTCGTCGCTTTCGCCTTCCTGCTGGCAGCGGTAGGCGTAGCAGGGATCGATGTGATGGGTCTCGATCAGCAACGGCTTGAACTGGGCGCGCCGCCACTCGTTACCGCCGGTGGCGAGAGCGCCGAGCGTGTTGCCGTGATAGCTCTGTCGGCGGGCGATGATATGGCGCCGTTGCGGCTCGCCCTTCTCGACGAAATATTGCCTGGCCATCTTGAGCGCGGCCTCGATCGCTTCCGAGCCGCCGCTGACCAGATAGACGTGGTCGAGCCCTGAAGGCGCGTCCTCGACCAGCCGATCCGCCAATTGCTCCGCCACCTCTGTGGTGAAGAAGCCGGTATGGGCGTAGGCAATGCGGTCAAGCTGGGAATGGAGCGCGGCGATCACGTCGGGATGACCATGGCCGAGGCAGGAGACGGCCGCACTGCCTGATGCGTCTATGTAGGACTTGCCCTCGGCATCGAACAGTTCGATGCCCTTGCCCCGGACCGCGACTGGGAGCGTCGAATGGATGGCTCGATGGAGGATGTGTGTCATGGACTGTTTCTCAGAGCACTTTCTTCGGCGGACGTTGATTCAAATGGGTGTTGAGGGCGGCGCCCTGTTCATCGAAGCGGCGCAGCGCATCGACAGCACTCTCCCCTGCCTGTCCCGCGACAAGAGCGCCGAGGACTTCCGACACGATGAAGGCCGGCGTCATGGTGTGAAAAAAGGACGGACTGCTTGTCGGTACTATGACCAGATGATCGGCCAGTTGCGCCAGCGGCGCTACCTCGCTGTCGGTGATTGCAATGATGGGCACGCCCCGTCCCGCGGCAAACTCGGCCAGCTCGATCGTGAATCGCGTGTAGGGCAGCACACTGGCCGCGACAAGAACGTCGTCGCCCGTCGCATGACCGAGCGCGTCGCCATCCGTTCCGCCGATGCCATGCAGCAGGACCGACTTTTCGCCGATCAGCGACAGGATATAGTGAAGATGCCAGGCGACCGCGTGGCTTGATCGCAGTCCGAGGCAGTAGACGCGCTTTGCCGCGGTCAGCGCCTTGGCGATTGCCACCAGCCGGTCGATCGATTTGCTTTCGGCCAAGTAGGCAACCTGACTGGAAATTGAACGCATGATGTCGCCGGCCAGCGCATGATCGCCCTTGTGCTTTTGACTGGCGACCTGGATGCCGGCCTTGCCGGCAAACCCGATCTCGCCACCCCGGATCGCGGTGGCGTAGATCTCGCGCACCGTCTCGTAGCCATCGAGGCCGAGACGCTGGGCCAGTCGCGTCATGGTCGCCGGCTGGACACCAGCGTGCTTGGCCTGCTCGCGCATGGACAGCAGTGCGACATCATGCGGCCTGTCAAGGACGTACCGTGCCGCGGACCGAAGCTGCGCCGACATCCCGTCGAACGCATCGATGATCTGTCCTTCAAGCTCTCCCCGGTCCATGGGTATTGCTAGCGCGGCAGATCAGTGATTGCAACACATGTTTCAATATGATGAATTACTGATCCATATGAATCTTATAATGTTCGGTATCCCTCATTGAGCCTCACCAATAATCTCGGCCCGATCACTATTGCCGTTGCACCGAACGGTGGCCGTCGCACAAAGGCTGACCATCCGGCAATCCCACTGACATCGGCCGAGCTGGCCCGCACAGGTGCCGAATGCGCCGAAGCCGGTGCCGCCATGATTCATGTCCATGTCCGTGATCGAGACGGCAAACATCTCCTCGATGCCGATGTGTATCGCCAGGCGATCGCCGCCATTCGCGGTGCCGTTGGCAACAGGCTGATGGTTCAAATCACATCCGAGGCGCTCGGCATCTATGCGCCAGCCGAACAGATGGCCGTCGTGCGGGACGTGAGGCCGCAAGCGGTTTCCCTCGCGCTTCGCGAAATCGTTCCGGATTCCGCATCAGAACCAGAATTTGCAAGCTTCATGGCCTGGTTGCGTGCCGAGCAGATTTCCCCACAGATCATCCTCTATTCCCCCGAGGAGGCCGTCAGGCTGTCCAACTTGCAGCAGCGCGGACTTATCCCCTGGCCAGACGTGCCGGTGCTTTATGTTCTGGGTCGCTACACGCAGGGGCAGATTTCTTCTCCCTCCGACCTTCTGCCATTTCTCGCTCCGGAGAAGCCGCGCTTCACTCATTGGAGTGTCTGCGCCTTTGGCCGCAACGAAGCCGCTTGCGTGATGGCGGCCGCCCTGCTTGGCGGCCATGTCCGGGTTGGCTTTGAAAACAATCTTTTTCTCCCGAACGGCGGCATAGCCGCGTCTAACGCTGAACTCGTAGTGGCGACAGCACGGATAATTGCGGATTGCGGCATCAGGATCGCGTCGGCCGCAGAACTGGCGGCGAAATGGCTGGCCTCATTTCGCTGAGCGGAATGGCCAATTTTTGTAATCAAACATCATTGGCAACGTGATCTGCGATGTTGCGAATGGTGCTGCGCCGTTGGCGGGAAATATGACGTCAGCTCGAATCGGTCTCGGAATGGTTCTTCAGCATCGAAATTATCCGATGAACAACCTGCTGTTGGTCGCTCTTGACTCACCCAATCCTCAGTGTAGGCTCCGGTCAATAGGTCAGACCAATATGCCAATCGGCATAGCGATATCTGAAGAGAGGATTAGGCTGATATGCCGATCCAGGCCGTTGAACCGCGTCGGCTCTATCGACAGGTCGCCGATCAGCTCAGGCAGCTGATCGACTCCGGCGAGTTCGCCGTCGGCGACCGTCTGCCGACCGAGCGGGATTTGGCCGACCAATTGGGAATCTCTCGTCCGACAGTGCGCGAAGCATTGATCGCACTGGAAGTCGAAGGTCGCATCCGCATCCGCGTCGGCTCCGGCATCTACGTCACGGATCCGCCGAACACGGCCGCATCCGAAGCGGCAACGGACGAAGGTCCGTTCGAGCTATTGCGCGCGCGCGAATTCGTCGAAGGCGCGATCGCCGCCGAAGCTGCTCTCCATATTCGGCCGGCCGATCTCAAGCTGCTGGATGACGTGCTGCGCCGGATGGAGGCCATGCGCCACCCGAACAAAATGACCATCGCGCTTGACCGGGAATTCCACACGGCCGTGGCGGGCATTCTCGAAAACGCCGTGCTGGTGCGCTTCATCGGCGAGCTGTTCGACCAGCGCATGAACCCTTACTTCGAACGCCTCTCCACCTATTTCGAGAACAAGGATTCCTGGCAAATCGCCGCTGGGGAGCATCGTGCAGTGCGCGATGCGATTGCGGCGCGCGATCCCGAGCGTGCGAAGGCTGCCATGCAGCATCATCTGCGCCAGTCGCAGATCAGGTTCTCACGCAATTTCGATGAAAGATCCGTAGCCAAGGAGGTTACGCAATAGAGAGTTGGATTAGCAATCGGGCGGGGGAGCCAGATAGCCAACACGACCACAGGGAGGAATTTGGATGCTGAGAAAATACGCAGTTCTGCTGGGTGTGATCGCCGCGATCGTTATGCCGATGGCTTCGGCCTCGGCTCAAACGGTGCTGAAATGGGCCCATGTCTACGAGACGTCGGAACCCTTCCATACCGAGTCCGTCTGGGCAGCCGACGAGATCAAGAAGCGCACCCAGGGCCGCTACACAATCGATGTCTATCCGGCCTCCCAGCTCGGCAAGGAAGCAGACATCAACCAGGGCCTGATGCTCGGCACTGTCGATATCATCATTTCCGGATCGAGCTTCGCGGCGCGCGAATATCCGCCGATCGGCGTCACCTATTTCCCCTATACTTTCCGTGATGCCGACCATTTGCTGAAATACACCAAGAGCGACGTCTACAAGGCCCTGACCAAGGGCTACGAGGACAAGACCGGCAATCACATCGCTGCCACCACTTATTATGGCACGCGGCAGACCACCTCGAACCGGCCGATCGCCAAATGCTCCGACATGCAAGGCCTAAAAATGCGTGTTCCCGACGTGCCGGCCTATCTCGCCATGCCCCGTGCCTGCGGTGCCAACACCGCGCCGATTGCCTTCGCCGAGGTCTATCTGGCGCTGCAGAACGGCACGGTCGAGGCCCAGGAGAACCCGTTGACCACCATTGAGGCAAAGAAGTTCTACGAGGTGCAGAAGAACATCGTGCTCACCGGCCACATCGTCGATCATCTCAATACCATCGTATCAGCGTCGCGCTGGGCCTCGCTTTCCGATGAGGACAAGAAGATCTTCACGGAGGTGATGCAGGAGGCCGCCGCCCGCGCCACGGCAAAGATCGTCGCCCGAGAAAAGGACCTGGTGCAGGTATTCAAGGACCGCGGCATCAGCGTGACGGATGTCGACAGTGCCGATTTCGAGAAGAATGTGCTGGAGAAGGTCAGCTTCGAGGAGTTCGGCTACAACAAGGCTGATTGGGAAGCGATCCGCGCCATCAAATAGGGCAGCGGGAAATCGGATGCTCATCAACGAGGATAGAGCGGCAATCGGATTCGCTGCTTTAGCCTGCCCATCCGTCCGGCTTCACGTTGTGCCGGACGGCCTTTCCAATCCTTGACGACCCACCAGCTTCGGGAGCCCGCGCGATGGCCGAGGAACACCACACCGAGATCACCGTCGAAGAGATCGCCCATGCCTTCGAGGAGGTGCCGGTACACGTCGACCTGTCGGACCACGGCATCGAGGACTGGATCACGCTAGCCGTGTTCTGGGGCATGGTCGTCTGTGTCTTCCTGCAGTTCTTCACCCGCTATGCGCTCAACAACAGTCTTGCCTGGACCGAGGAGATCGCCATCAACGCGCTCGTCGTCGTCGTCTTTCTCGGCGCCGCCATGTGCGTGCGCCTTTCGCGCCATATCCATGTCGACGTGCTCTATCACTATCTGCCGGAACGGGCCGGCCGCTGGCTGGCACTCGCCGTCGATGTTATCCGCATCGCATTCTTCGCCTACGGATCCTGGCTGATGTGGCGCTACGTCACGATCGTGGCGCATGAGCGCATGGTCACCGTGAACCTGCCGCGGCGCTGGTTCTTCTACGCCGTCCTGGCCGGCTTCGTACTGATGCTTCTGCGCTCGATCCAGGTCTTTATCGGCAATTACAGGCGCGGCTACTCAGTGCTCGAGCGTCCTGGTGCGTTCGAGACGGCAGGGGTCTGAGCGATGCTGCTTCTGGTCGGAGGTTTCATTGTCCTGATGCTCATTGGCGTGCCGGTCGCCGTTTCGATGGCGGCCGCCTCGATCCTTTACCTCGTCATCTACGGCGTCGCGCCCGATATCATCGCAGCCCAGCGCATGATTGCCGGGGTGGAGAGCTTTCCGCTGCTCGCCGTTCCCTTCTTCATCCTGGCCGGCAACCTCATGAACATCGCCGGCGTCACCGGGCGCATCTATTCCTTCGCCCTTGCCCTGGTCGGCTGGATGAAGGGCGGCCTGGCGCAGGTCAACATTATCGGATCGGTGATCTTTTCCGGCATGTCGGGCACCGCGCTCGCCGACGCCGCCGGCATCGGCACCATCGAGATCAAGGCGATGAAGGATCATGGCTACCCGATCGACGCCGCGGTCGGGGTCACCGCCGCTTCCGCGACGCTCGGGCCGATCTTCCCGCCCTCGCTGCCCTTCGTCATCTACGGCATGATGGCCAATGTCTCGATCGGCGCGCTGTTCATGGCCGGCATCCTGCCTGGCGTGGTCATGACCGTGCTGATGATGATCACGGTCGCCATCTTCGCCTACAGGCGTGGCTGGGGCTCCGATACGCCCTTCGAGTTTCGGCGGCTGGCCGAAGCGGCGGGCGAGGTGCTGGTGGTGGCTGCCTTTCCGGTTGCCTGCTATGTGCTCGTGCAGCTTGGCCTGTCGATCAACATCGCGGTCGGTATCGCGCTGCTGGTGCTGATCGTGGCCGACTGGTATTTTGACTTCTCCGCGGTCATGGCGCTGATGACACCGGTCATCCTGATCGGCGGCATGACGATGGGCTGGTTCACGCCGACCGAAGCGGCCATGGCGGCCGTGATCTGGTCGCTTTTTCTTGGGCTGGTGCGCTACCGTACGATCACGCTGCGGTTGCTCGCCAAGGCCAGCTTCGACACGATCGAGACGACGGCGTCGGTACTGTTCATCGTTACCGCCGCATCGATCTTCGCCTGGCTGCTCACCGTCAGCCAGGCGGCACAGCTGTTTTCGAACTTCATCTTCGCGCTCACCGAAAATAAGTGGGTCTTCCTGATCCTGGTCAACATCCTCATGCTGGTGGTCGGCTGCTTTCTCGATACGATCGCCGCGATCACCATTCTGGTGCCGATCCTGCTGCCGGTGGCCGCCGTCTACGGTATCAACCCGGTGCATTTCGGGTTGATCATGACGCTAAACCTGATGATCGGGCTTTTGCACCCGCCGCTCGGCATGGTGCTGTTCGTGTTGTCGCGCGTCGCCAAACTCTCGGTCGAACGCACCACCATGGCGATCCTGCCGTGGCTGGTGCCGCTTATCGTGGCGTTGCTTCTGATCACCTTCATACCGGCCATCACGCTCTGGCTGCCGACTGAGATGGGACTGATCCGGTGAGCGGCCAGGCGATCGCGGCGACATTGTTCGGCCCGCAAGACCTGCGTGTCGTGGAACATCCGCTCGGCCCGCTGGCGCCAGGAATGGTGCGGGTGCGCTTTGGCGCGGGCGGAATTTGCGGCTCCGACCTGCATTATTTCCGCCACGCCCGCACCGGCGATTTCGTCGTTACTTCGCCGCTGATCCTTGGTCACGAAATCGCTGGCGAGATCGTCGAGATCCACGGTGCGGCACCTGGCCTCAGCGTCGGCGACCACGTCGCGATCAATCCGTCGCGCTGGTGCGGGCATTGCGCGCGATGCCTCGAAGGCCGCGCCAATCTCTGCAAAAACATCTATTTCATGGGTTCGGCATCGAAGACGCCGCATATGCAGGGCGGGTTCGCCAGTCTGTTCGACGCCACCCCCGCGCAATGTTTCAAGGTTCCACTTGATGTGGCCTACCAGGCCGCCGCACTTGCCGAGCCACTGGCGGTCAGCCTGCATGCCGTCGCGCGGGCCGGCGACATCAAGGGCCGCAACGTCATCCTGTTCGGTGCCGGCCCCATCGGTCTCTTGACCATGCTCGCGGCCAGGCTTGGCGGCTGCGGCGAGCTCACTGTTGCCGACATATCAGCCGCCCCGCTCGCCTTCGCCCGCCGGTTTGGCGCAGACAGGACGATCGACCTTTCCGGCGACGACGCCGAGCTCCAGGCGCTCGCCGCCGACAGGTCGCTCGACGTGGCGTTCGAGGTTTCAGGCACCGCGGCGGGCCTTGCCGCAGCGATCGCCAGCGTCCGGCGCGGCGGCACGGTTGTCCAGGTTGGCAACCTTCCAGGCGGCCAGATTCCGCTGCCGGCCAACGCGGTGATGGCCAAGGAGATCGATCTCAAAGGCACTTTCCGCTTCGGCGCCGAGTTCGGCCGGGCTGTCGATCTCATCGTGCAGGGCGACGTGGACGTCCTCAAGCTCGTGACCGCCGAGCACGCCCTGTCCTCCGCCCCCGATGCTTTCCGTCTCGCCGCCGACCGCTCACAGAGCGTCAAGGTCATGCTGACCGCGGAATGATAGAGGCGAGCCTGATTGTGCAAGACGCGCTGAGGGACCAAGAACGGTCTGATGAGGCCACGACGACGAGTTCGAGAAGAATTGCGGGGTGGGCGGCGAGAGGGCACGGCTGGCTCTGACCTCTTCGACCCGCCGAACCTTCTGGTGCTGGCGAGTTCGACATCGCCATAAACGAGATGCCGATCACAGCGCTGTCGCGATATGAGGGCAGCGTGCACTCGCACGACCGCCATTTTCTGGCGGCACCTTCGAAGCCGGGCAAGAACTGACGATCTACTTCCTGTATCCATCAAGTCTCGCGGCACGTTCGAAGCCCTGAACAAGATGCTCGCTGTCTTCCGGGAACTTTCCACGCGCTGCAAGAATTCCATGCCTATCCAGGTGCGCTTTGTGAATGCCGCCGAGGAGACCGATCTTCCGGGCAGCGTACCAAATCACCGCGACAGCCGACCCTCATCGTCGACAAGGGTCAGGCGAGAGGGCGGGGCATGTCCCCACGTCCAGAGCACGAGATTGACATCGTCCGCGGTCGCGCCCAGCGCAAAGCTCCTGACGAGTAATCCGTGATAGCCAAGGCCGATCAGTCTTCGGGCAAATGCCTGCGTCACTGCCTCACCGGTCGCCTTCATCTGGTCGCGCCAGGAGCTATCGGCAAGCGCGCCGGCATCGACACTCTCGGCCAAAAGCGCCTGTTCGTCCCGGCTGTCGAAGACCTGCTCGATGTCTGCATCGTAGGAGACTAGCGTGGTCGGCTGCAAATTGCCGACCTGATTTGCTTCCCGCAGCGCAGTGATCACGGAAAGCGATGTATAGAGTGCGGGAGTGCCCTTCGGATTGAATCGACCGCCGTAAAGCTCAGCACCGCGACCCGAAAGCGACGCACGCGCGTAAATGGGGTTTAGCGCCCGATAAAGCTTGCCTCGATACTGCATTCACCGGGTCAGGCGTGGATGCCGGCATCGACGGCGTCGATATAGTCGAGCACCTCGTCAGCCCGACCGCCACGGACCAGTTGCATGGCCGTCTGCCCGGAAAAGCCGGGCAACGGTTCGGACCGATACCATGCATAGGCCATGAGCGCCGAGCCGAAGCGCGGCTCGACCTTATTGACGATCTCCACCATTTCGCGCAGCCGGCGCTGGGTTTTGTCCGACCGAACGCGGTCCTTACGCTGGACGGCGTCCTTGCCGAGGCCTGCGGTCCTCGCAACCTCCTCGCTGGTCGTGCGGAGAGCCTCCGCGATCTTGCGCGGCGCGAAAAACCCATTGTCGGAATATTGAACTAGGCCCATCAGCTGCTTCCTATGATTGACGCATGTATGACGCAATATAGCGTCAAATCTGGCGGCATTCAATGGCCGGCAGTCTCGCTGCCGCCTTTGAGCCTGCGTTCCTGCCTCTGGGACGAAACTGTATCACCCGTGCGGATGGTGCCTCGCCACGCATCAGCGCAGCGATGTGGTCGCCCACTCCGTTCGCCGCATCGATCAGCAAGCTATCCACGCGTTTCAGAATATAGCCGCCGGTCACCCCGCTGAGCCGATGCCCCAGCATCGCGGCAATCGTCGGAATCGTAGCCCCGAGCTGTTCCGCAACGCCCGCGAAGCTATGGCGCAAACTATGCAAAGTCACGGCATCGAGCGGTCCGACCACGGGAAGCTTTTCGTCACGGCACCCGGCCGCAGCTGCCTCAGCCGAAAGGCGTGCCGTTTTTTGAACCATCTCCCAGAGGCCAGGTAGCCCCTGGTAACCCGCTTGCTCAGGCCCGGCGGCAAACACGTAGTCCGAAATCGGCTCCAAACTGTCGATCATCGCAAATGCAGCCTGGCTGAGCGGCCGCAAGGATGGTCCGGTCTTGGTCTCGCCAAGGGCGAGACAAGTTCCCAGAGAATCTACCTCGTCCCAGCGCAATTGTTGACATTCGCCACGTCGGACACCGCTCAGCGCAATGAAGCGAATGGCAGCGATTCCAATCTGGCTGTGCCTAGGTGCGCCGTGGCGATCGCGTTTCTGCTCAAGTGTATGAAGGGCCTCTGCCAGCGCGCGATACTGATCGCCGGTTAGGAGTGCCTTCTTCTGCGCATCCGCAAAACGACGCACACCGCGCACCGGATTCTGCTCGACATGCCCACTATCGATGCCCCAGGCAAAGATCGCACCAAGAAGCCCTAGTGTGCGAGTCAGCGCACCCTTGCCGCCTTTCACGATCGACCGACGCCGTGGCCCGAGTTTTTCGTCTCTGACGGTCTTTCCGGTTACGACGCCTGTCTTGAACAGCTCCATGTCCATTCGCGTAACCGCTCTGGCCTTGAGCTGTCCCAGCAGAGGCTTGATATGCGCCTCAATGCGGGAACGATCCGTTGACAGCGTGCTGTCTTTCTTGGGGAGTCCCTTGCGGCCAAGAACCAGGCCGGCCGAGGCGGCCTCCATGTAGAGCTCGCAGAGCTGAGAGACGGACATCGCATTTCGCAACTCGTGCCGAAGCGTCGCCGGATCCTTGCCTTCCACGACCTTGGCCAGCTCGATCTTCGCAAGGTCACGTGCGCGCTCCGCGGTCAGTGGACCATAGGCGCCAATCTTCAGCCATCGCTGGCGTCCACTGTGGGTGCGGAACTTGACCACAAATGTCTTTCGCCCGGATGGGAACACTCTGACGCCGAACCCTCTGAGCTCGGTATCCCAGTAAAGGGTTCCTGTCTTGGTGCCATCTGACCGAAGGCTCTCGATTGCGCGTTTGCTAAGCTTGGGCATCTTGCCTCCAGGGTCCTCCACGTTGCAACCATAGTGCAACCAAATGGGAGCAAGCTCAAGGCAAAAAATGGATATGCCCGGCGACGTGATGCGCCGTATCATATTGGTTTAATAGGAGATTTGGATACTGTAGCGCACCATAGCGAAAGCGATATAGCGCCCTCCGAAGGCAGAGGTCACAGGTTCGAATCCTGTCGGGTGCGCCAACTGCTCAATTTGCGTTAGCCACCACCCCCCTCACGCTCTCCCGCTCCACCAGCGGACACTCCAGCTTCGTAATCGGATACCGCCCCCGTCCAGGCGCCGCCGGCGCTTCCAGCTGTTCGATCGCCCATTGGCCCATCGCCATGTGCGGCAGGATCGAGGTTGTCAGCGGCGGGAACAGATGCCGGGCGATTTCCTCGTCGTCGTAGCCGACGACGGAAATGTCCTGCGGAATGTGCAGGCCGGCTTCCTTCAGCGCTTCGTAGCAGCCGATCGCGGTGCGGTCGTTCTGGCAGAAGATGGCGGTCGGGCGGTCCTTCAGTGCTAGCAGCTTGACGGTCGCGGCGTAGCCGGCGCTGGCCGACCAGTCGCCCTCGACCACCAGTTCGGGGTCGAACGGGATGTCGGCGGTGGCGAGCGCGCGGCGGTAGCCCTTCAGCCGGTCTTGCGCGGCCTGCATCCACGGCTCGCCGGTGATGGTGGCGATGCGGCGGTGGCCGTGGCTGATCAGGTGGCGGGTCGAGCTCTGGCCGCCGGCGATCTCGCTTGGCACCACGGCCGGGAAGGCATAGTCCGCCGTGTAGCAGTTGAGCAGGATCACCGGGATGTCGAGGCCGTAGAGATAGTCGGGCGCTGATATCTCGCGGGTGAAGATGGTCATGTAGATCAGCGCCGAAATGCCCCGCTTGGTCAGCGCTGCGATGGCGCGCGGCTCCATGACGGAATCGCCCAGCGTCTGCGCCACCAGAAGC
Organism: Mesorhizobium sp. M0293; assembly: GCF_040321735.1. Classification (NCBI taxonomy): domain Bacteria; kingdom Pseudomonadati; phylum Pseudomonadota; class Alphaproteobacteria; order Hyphomicrobiales; family Phyllobacteriaceae; genus Mesorhizobium; species Mesorhizobium sp. M0293. The sequence goes on along the minus strand of NZ_JAMYSA010000017.1, from coordinate 29,001 downwards.
ACATTGCCGGCATTCCATGAGGCCTGGCGCGCGCCCTCGATGGCGACCACGGCTTCCGGGCTGGTGGCGAGCTGGTCGACGGCGAAGCCGATGACGCCGTCCAGTCCCTCGAACGCCGGAAGCGGCGGGTGAAGTGCCTCGAAGGCGGGCGCGGTATAGCCAAGGGTCCGCGCGGCCTCGATCACCCGTTCGCGGGTCTGCTGCGACAGCTTGATGCCGGGCGAGTTGTTGAGCACGAAGGAAACGGTCGCCTGCGAGCAGCCGGCGGCCCTGGCGATATCGGTCATGGTGACGCGGCCCCTGGCGCTCTTCGCCGGCGCCTTGCGGCGTCTCGCCGTGTCGATGGTCTCGCTCATGTCACTCCCAATCCCCGGTCTGTCTAGCGGCGACCTGTCAGGTCGACAAGATAGCGTGACGTTGTCGATTTATAGAGGTCGCCACGGGAATTTATATCTATTAGTACCTTCAAGGTCCATCCGTCATTCATCTCCACACAACCCTGAATACAAATATTATAAGGCTTGGATCCTGGCGCAGCCGGGGCGGCGGCTCGTTGGTAGATGCGCCGCGAAACCGCAATCATGCCCTCTGATGTCGCCCCAAACTAATACTGTTTACTAATACAAAAATGCGCTGTACCGTCAATCCGTCGCGTCCGGCCCGACTGGCCCGGAGGCGGTGGGAGAGTACGAAAATGGCCCGATGGCGAGCGGATATTACCTCCGCGAGCTATGTCTCGGATATTGTGATATGTCTGACAAATCGGACTATTTACGAATGAAGGATGAGTCTCTAAGGTCCGCATCGTGGCTGGAACGGCGTCATTCTTTCGTTGCCGGGAACCCTTTGAGGAGGAGGGCGTCCAAGCTGCAAACGGCAAAATCAGGTCAGTGCAAGATCGGTCAGTCTGATGACTGAGCCAAATGGGAGGTTGAACATGAAATCCTTGATACGAAATGCATCCGTAGCCACCGCGGCGCTGCTGCTTGGCCTGTCGGCCACGGCAATCGCGCGCGCCGACGACAAGCCGACGTTGGCCTTCGTCGTCAACGGCGCTTCCGATTTCTGGAAGGCCGCCGAAGCCGGCGTCAAGAAGGCGCAAGGCGAACTGCCGGACTACAATCTCGAACTCAAATATCCCGAGCAGTCCTCGGTCGCCATCCAGCAGCGGCTGATGGACGATCTGGTGACGGCGGGCGTCAAGGGCATCATGGTCTCGGCCGTCGATCCCAAGACCTCGACCGACGGGCTGAACAAGATCGCTTCGGAAACGGCGCTGTTCACCACCGACTCGGACGCCCCGCAGACCAAGCGCGTCGCCTATATCGGCTCGTCCAACGTCGATGCCGGCAAGCAGGCGGCCGAAATCGCCAAGAAGGCGATGCCCGATGGCGGCAAGTGCCTCGGCTTCGTCGGTCTGCTCGGCGCCGACAATGCCAAGGAGCGCATCCAGGGCATGAAGGACGGTCTGGCCGGCACCAAGATCGAGCTGATCGACGTGCGCGGCGACGACATCGACCAGGCGCGCGCCAAGAAGAATGTCGAGGACGCGCTGGTCGCCAGCCCCGACGTCACCTGCATGGTCGGCTTCTACTCCTACAACACGCCGCGCATCTATGAAGCGCTGCGCGATGCCGGGAAGCTCGGCTCGATCACCGTCGTCGGTTTCGATGACGATCCGATCACGCTGGGCGGCGTCAAGGAAGGCACCGTTGCCGCAACCGTCGTGCAACAGCCCTTCGAATGGGCCTATCAGGGCATGAAGCTGATGGCTGCCTATCTCAAGGGCGACAAGTCGGGCATCCCGGACGGCAACCTCATCATCATCCCGACCAAGATCATCGGCAAGGATGATGTCGACGCCTATGCCGCCAACCTGAAGGCGATGGCCGGAAACTGATCGTCGTCGGCGCCGCCCCTCATCCGCCTGCCGGCACCTTCCCCCCGTATAGTGACGGGGAGAAGGGACGCGCTCCAACGCTGGCAATCCCCCTCTCCCGTTCTTCACGGGGAGAGGGTAAGGGTGAGGGGCAGCGCCAACGCCTCGCTTTTTATTGACGGGTTCGATCAGGCCAGTCAGTCTGCGAGATCGCCAATCGCTGTCAGGCATGATGAACTATTCCGACACATCCATCGCAGCAATCACGCCGTTCCTCAGCCTTGAGAACGTGCGCAAGACCTATCCGGGCGTCGTCGCGCTCGATGGCTTCTCCATGGAGGTCAGGCCAGGCGAGGTCATCGGTCTCGTCGGCGAAAACGGCGCCGGCAAATCGACCTTGATGAAGATCCTCGGCGGCGTCACCACGCCGGACACCGGCACGATCACCGTCGATGGCACCGCCCACAAGGGCCTGACCGTCGAAGCCAGCCTGGGTTCGGGCATCGCCTTCGTCCACCAGGAACTCAACCTGTTCGACAATCTCGATGTCGCCGCCAACATCTTTTTCGGCCGCGAGCCCTTGCGCGCCGGGCCGCTCAGGCTCGTCGACCGCGCGAAACTGCGCACCATGGTGGCGCCGCTGTTGAAGCGCGTCGGCGCCAATTTTTCCGCCGACACACCGGTCGCGACCCTATCGCTGGCGCAGCAGCAGATGGTCGAGATCGCCAAGGCGCTGTCGATCGAGGCAAGGTTGGTCATCCTCGACGAGCCGACATCGAGCCTGCCGCTCGCCGAAACCGACAAATTGCTCGACGTCATCAAGGCGCTGAAGGCCGACGGCATCAGCGTCATCTTCATTTCGCACCGCCTGCACGAGGTCGAGCGCGTCGCCGACCGCGTCGTCGTGCTGCGCGACGGTATGCTGGCCGGCACCTTGCCGAAGAGCGACATCGGCCACGACCAGATGGTCAAGCTGATGATCGGCCGCATGCTGAAGGAGCGCGAAAAGGCATCCGAAGCCGCGCGGGCACCGGGCGCCACGGCGCTGTCGGCCAAGGCCATCCGCACTCCTGCCTACCCCGGCCGGCCGGTCGATCTCGACGTCAGGCGCGGCGAAATCCTCGGCCTGGCCGGCCTTGTCGGTTCCGGCCGCACCGAGCTGGCGCGGGTGTTTTTCGGCATCGACTCAAGCCTTGGCGGCGCGCTCGAGCTCGACGGCAAGCCGCTCGTGCTGGCTTCCGCGGCGGATGCCGTCGCGCATGGCATCTTCCTGGTGCCCGAGGACCGCAAGCTGACCGGCATCCTGCTCGACCTGTCGATCGCGCAGAATATTTCGCTGCCCAATTTGCCAGCGCATGCGCGGCGCTCCCTGGTTTCGGCCAGCGCCGAAACCGCCACCGCCGAGAAGCAAAAGAAAGATCTCGGCATCAAGGCGCCGTCGGTGCAGACGCGCACCGGCACGCTGTCGGGCGGCAACCAGCAGAAGGTCGTGCTCGGCAAATGGCTGGCCATGAATCCGAAAGTCATGATCCTCGACGAGCCGACGCGCGGCATCGACATCGGCGCCAAGGCGGAAATCTACGGGCTGATGCGTGCACTCGCTGATGCCGGCGTCGCCGTGCTGATGATCTCCTCCGACATGGAAGAGGTGATCGGCGTGTCCGACCGCATCGCCGTCATGCATGAGGGCCAGATCTCGGGCATTCTCGACAAGGACCGGTTCAGCCAGGAAAACGTGCTGCTGCTGGCGGTGGGCAAGCAGCCGAAATAGTTTTTTGTTTTGCCACGGGTTCCGGTCCGGAACCTTCTCGGGCGGGCATTGGGGAGAAGACGATGAGCAAGAAAGATCTCGGCCTGCTGATCCTGATCCTGGTGGTCGGCGCCATCGTGGCGATCATCAATCCGCGCTTCCTGTTGCCGATCAACCTCGCCAACACCTCGAACCTGATCGGCCTGTTCGGCATCCTGTCGATCGGCCAGGCCTTCGTCATCATCACCGGCGGCATCGAACTGTCGGTCGGCTCGGTGGTCGCCCTGCTGGGCACGCTGTTCATCGACTTCATCGCCGTGCGCGAGGTGGGCTGGCCGCTGGCCTTCGTGCTGATCCTGTTCCTCGGCGCCATCATCGGCCTGGTGCATGGCTGGCTGATCACGCGGCTCAAGCTGCAGCCTTTCGTCGTCACGCTGTGCGGCCTGTTGATCTACCGCGGCGTCGCCCGCTTCTATACCGCTGACGGCACCGCCGGCTTCGCCTTCGGCCAGAATTTTCCCAACCTCGAATTCCTGACCGCCGGGCGCTCATACGGCGTGCCCAACAGTTTCATCGCGCTGATCGTCATTTCCATCGTCATGTGGGTGGTGCTGCATCGTTCGGTGTTCGGCCGCTATCTCTACGCCATCGGCAAGAACGAGGAGGCGGCGAAATACTCCGGCATCCGCACCGGCCGCGTCGTCATGGCTGCCTATGTCATCTGCGGCGTGCTGACGGCGCTGTCGGCGATCTATTTCGCCATGTACACGCGCTCGATATCGCCGGCCAGCCATGGCCAGTTCTACGAACTCTACGCCATCGCAGCCGCCGTGCTCGGCGGCTTCTCGCTGCGCGGCGGCGAGGGCTCGCTGATCGGCGTCATCCTCGGCACGGTGCTGCTGCAAGAGCTGCAGAACCTCGTCAATCTGCTCGGCATCCCGTCATCGCTCAACTTCGCGGTGATGGGCGGCGTTATCCTCATCGGCGTGCTGGTCGACCAGCAATGGGGCGTGTTCCGGGAACGGCGGCTGATGGTCGATGCCACCCGCAAAAGCGCCGCCGGCGCCGCCGCGGAATAACCGCCCTGCCAGGACGCGCCGCGCGTTTGTCGGCGCCTGGCGGCATGAATGAAATGGTTGCGGCCTTGCCGCCCTTCTGCGATTGCGGGACGTCTCCACATCATGCCGGATGTCGGTGGCGGACGGATGGCAGGCCATGAGCGCGAAACCTGAACTGTTGATGCTGAAGGCGGGCGCGCTTGAAGCCGAACTGGCGCCGCAAATCGGCGGCAGCCTGGGCGCGCTGCGCTGGCGCGGCATCGATCTCATGCGCCGGCTTTGCGACCATGATCGCGAAGCCGGCAACGTGCTTGGCGTCGCCATGTTCCCGATGATGCCGTACGCCAACCGCATCGCCGGGAATGCCTTCATGTTCGGAGGGAAACGCTGGCAGGTCCAGCCGAACAATCTCCCCGAAACAATCAATGTGCATGGCAGTGGCTGGAAGTATCCCTGGACTGTCACCGACGCGACCGCCGACAGGGCCGGATTGTCGCTCGAAATTACCGCCGGTCCCGAGCCTTATTCCTATCGCGCGACGCAATTTTTCGAAGCCTCCGATGAAAGCCTCGCGGTCCGAATGACGATCACCAACACCGGGCCGGTTTCGATGCCGTTCGGGTTCGGACTGCATCCCTGGTTCGACCGCGACCCGGACGTGACGCTGCGGTTCAACGCCACGCGGTTCTATCTGGAAGAACCGCAAGGCATTGCCGGCGATCCGATCACGCTTGCCCCCGAACTCGACTTCGCCGATGGCCGGCCTCTGCCGGGCGGCTGGCGCAACAATGATTATGGCGGCTGGAGCGGCGAGGCCGAGATCCGCTTCCCGACACGCGGCGTCGGGCTGCGCATCAAGGCCGATCCGATGTTCAAGCACCTGATGCTTTATGCCGATCCTGCGAAACCGTATTTCTGCGTCGAGCCGCAGACCAATGCCTCCGGCGCCTTCCACCGCGACGGATGGAACGATCCGGACGAGGGCATCATCGTGCTTGCCCCGACCGAAAGCATCGCCGGCACCGTCTCGTTCATGCCCTTCGCGCTTGAAGGCTAGCCTAGATCAAGCCCGACATGTCGGAAAAAGCCATCGCCTTGCGTAGCACGTCGGCGAAGCGCTCGCCGGCGGCTTCGCGCGGGCCGCTGTTGTCGATCGAGGTGACGCCAGGTCCCGACAGGCTCACATTGGCACTGCGCGCCAGTCGCGCCAGCACTTCGCCGCGTGACTCGCGGCCGCGCATCGCCAGACGCTCTGCCAGCACGTCGGGCGAGGCGGTGATCTCGACCACCGCCAGATTGGCATAGCGCTCGCGCAGCACCGGGATGATCGCGCGCGAAACGTTTGCCACGGCAACGCGGCCATTGGCGACGGACCAGTCGACATCGGCGGGGATGCCATAGCGCAAGCCATGCGCCTCCCAGGAAATGGCGAAGGCGCCGTCGGCTTCGGCCTCGACGAAGGCGGCGTCGGCCAGCGTGTCGTGATCCTCGCTGGCGGCATCGCTCGGCCTGGTGATGACGCGGCGGACGAACTCCAGCCTTGTCTCGTCGGCAAAGCGGCTGCGGGCATAGCCGATCACCGTGTCCTTGCCGGCGCCGCTTGGACCGACGACGGCGACGAAGACGCCGTCACGGATCGGAAACATCTCGGCCGACAATTCACGCTCGATCAACGCCGACACCATCATGCAACCCGGCGTCCCTGCCGCCAGACGGTGCGTACGACCGGAACATGGTCGTCGACGCGCACGCGCACGAGGTCGGCGCGGCGGCCCTGCTCGATGACGCCGCGGTCGGTTAGGCCAATCGCCTCGGCCGGGTTTTTTGAGACCATGGCGACCGCCTGCGGCAGTGAAATGCCGTCGACGACGTCGCCGAGGAAGAACGCCGACTGGATCAGGCTGAAGGGAATGTAGTCGGACGACAGGATGTCGAGCAGGCCGTCGCTGGCCAGCGTGCGGGCCGAGACATTGCCCGAATGCGAGGCGCCGCGCATGACGTTGGGCGCACCCATCAGCACGCCGAGCCCGGCCTCTTTCGAAGCCCTGGCGGCTTCTTCCGTGGTCGGGAACTCCGCGACGCGCACGCCCTGTTCGATCGCTTCGCCGACATGGCCAAGGGTGGCGTCGTCATGGCTGGCCAGCACGATCCCGCGCTCGTGGCAGGCGGCGGCGATCACTGCCCGGTTCGGCACGGAATTGCGCGCCGATTCCCCCATCCGCTTTTCGCAGAACAGTTTGAAGTCGCGATCGGTCAGCTTCAGCTTGCGCTGGTAATAATAGGCATAGGTTTCGAGGTTGACGAACTGGCGCTGGCCGGGCGCATGATCCATCAGCGATGCCAGCTTGACCCGCTCGTCGCCGTCGAAATTAGCGAAAGCCTTGAGGCAATCCGGCGCCGAAACCTCGCAGCGCAGATGGATGAAATGGTCGGCCCGCAGACGATCCTGCTGCACGCTGTCCTCGATCGCATCGGCCAGCTTGCGGATGTCGGTCGACGTCAGGTCGGCATCCTCGTCCATGCCGACTCGCAAGGCGTCGAGCACGGTGGTGATGCCGGCTGTCGCCACTTGCGCGTCATGGGCGAGCACGGCGGCGATGGGGTTCCAGCGCACCTTGGGCCGTGGCGCGTAGTGGCCTTCGAGATGGTCTGTGTGGAGTTCGACCAGCCCGGGAATGATGTAGTCGCCACCCATATCCTCGCCGGCCACGCTCCCGCTGGCTTGGCTGGTGCCGGCATCGATACCGGCGATAAAGCCGTCGCGCAGCACCAGCGAACCCTCGACGATCTCGTCGGCAAGAACGATGCGGGCGTTGTGGAGAACAGTTTCGGCGGTCATTTCAGGCAGTCCTTGGTTGTTCAGGCGGTTTTTCTGGCCGGGCGGCGCCCGAGCGCGTGATGCGAGAGCACCATGAACGGTGCGCCCGGTTCGGTTTCGACGAACAGCGTCAGCGCATCCACCAGCACCGGCTGTTGCAGCACCTGCGCAAACAGGCTGTCGATTGCTAGTCGAAGACGAGGGCTTTCCTGTGACGCCGCACGGCCGGACAGCGTCATGTGGAAGCGAAAGGTTTCGAAGACATAGGGGTAGCCCCATTGGCAGAGATTGCGGAACTCGGCTGGCTTCAGCGAATCCGGGCTGCGCCGCTCAATCTCGGATTCGGTCAGCGGGGCGCGAAAGCGATCGAAATCGCGCACCACGTCATCGGCGAAGCGGTTGAGAAGAGGCAGCGGCCCTTCCGGCACCAATGCGAAGAAGCTGTCGATCTGGCTGACGACGAGGCGCGGGATGGTCACCACCGCCGTCGCCTCGGCGAAATGGTCGAGGGCCGTGCGCAGCGAGGCTTCCGTCTCGCTGGCGGCCAGGCGGAAAGGGGCTTTCAGCGTCGCGTGGAAACCATAGCGGCGCGCCGAAGCGGTATGGAAAGCGACTTCCGCCGCCGACAGGTCGGCCACCGCCTCGACCGGCCTTGTCGCCGCGCCAAACGGGTCGCGGCCGAGCCAGTTGGCAGCGATCCGCGCCAGTGGCTCGTCCTGCCGGGGGGTGAAATAGATGGCGTAGCGCATGGAAGGTCCTTGTCAGCTCCGCTGCCATAGGTGATTTCCATGACGGATTGACGAAGCTTTGCAGCGTTTCCGATAACAAAACGGTGCGGCCGGGTCATTAGCCGACGATTTTTTCGTGCTGGACCAGTCCCCGGGTCTTCAAGAATGGCCTGTCAGGCTTTCATCAGCCATTCGTGCTCGGGCGCATTGTGGAATTTCCACGTCCGCTTCGGTCCGGCCATCACGTTGAGATAATAGAGATCGTAGCCGTGGCAGGCGGCGCAGGGATGATAGCCCTTGGGCACCAGGACGACATCGCCATCCTCGATCGCCATCGCTTCGTCGAGCGCGCGATGGCCATTCTTGTCGGCGTCGGTGTAGACGCGCTGAAAGGCAAAGCCCTGCGGCGGGTTGAGCCGGTGATAGTAGGTTTCCTCGAGATAGGATTCGTCGGGCAGATTGTCCTGGTCATGCTTGTGCGGCGGATAGCTCGACGTATGGCCGCCGGGCGTGATGACCTCGACCACCAGCAGCGAATCGGCCGGCTTGCCCTCCGGCAATATGTTGGTGACGTAGCGCGTGTTGGTGCCCTTGCCGCGCACCTCCTGGCCGAGATCGTCCGGTGTGATCACCCGCACCGGCAGACCGCCGCCAAGGCCCGGCGCCGAGCAGACCGCGAGTTCCAGTTCGGTGTCCGCCGTCACCGACCAGTCCGATCCTTCAGGCACATAGACCGACCACGGCTTGCCCTCGAAGGGCGACATGCGCTCGCCAAGCAGGCCCAGATCCTTGCCGCCGGCGGACGCCGTGCCCTTGCCGGTGACGAACACCAGGCAGACTTCGCGATCATCGGTTTTTCCGGACGCGCTCTCGCCGGGCTTCAGTCGGTGCAGGTCGAAACCGACATAGGTCCAGCCGGCGATTTGCGGTGTCACATGGGCGACCCGGCCATGGCCTTTATTGGCTTTGACGAGCAGCTTCGACATTTTTGTCTCTCCTATCGCAAATCTTCGAGAATTGGCCGAAGTCTCCCAACTTCGTCATCCTAGGGCGAAGCAGGAGCGAAGCTCCGTCGCGAAGACCCTAGGATCCATGCCGTAACCTCAGTCCAAGAGCGCAGCGGGACGGAATACTGCACCGCGGCGGCTGTTTTGATGTCGCGGCATGGATCCCGGGGTCTGCGCTGCGTCGCTTCGCTCCTTGCTCCGCCCCAGGATGACGAAGCGAGAAGCGCCGCAAGCTAATCGCCAACGCATGGGATCAGTCACTCCTTCGGTTCGGCCTCGGCCTTGGTCTCATCGACCGGCTTGTAGAGGTAGAAAAATTGCCAGACGGCGTAGCCGGCGAAACCAAGCGCGATGACGCCCCAGAACGGCGTGCCTGTGGCGAACTCGATGATCGACCAGATGATGCAGACCGCGACGACGGCGACACGCCGCCACAAAGGCCGGAAGAAGGGGTGTTCGTAATCTTTCATTGGGCCAATCTACAGCAATCGCCTTCGCCGGGAACCCATCGCATCAGGCTCCCTTGATCAGACATTGGGAAAGCCTTGCGTCTCGACCGTGTAGCCGGCGGCGGTCATGACGCGCATCAATTCCTTGTAGCCGACTTGCGCCATCCTGAGCGGCGGGTTCTTCTTCGGGTCCTGCTCGGCCTCGACCACGAACCAGCCCTCGTAGCCATGGTCCGCGAACCGTTGCACGATGGCGCCGAAATCCAGCGAACCGTCGCCGGGCACGGTGAAGGCGCCCAGCGCCACGGCATCGAGGAAGGACTGCTTGGTGCGGTCAAGCTTGTCGATCACGCCCATGCGCACGTCCTTCACATGAACATGGCTGATGCGCTTGTGATGGCTGTCGATGGCGCGCAGCACGTCGCCGCCGGCAAAGGCCAGATGGCCGGCATCGAGCAGCAGCGGAATGCCGGCTCCGGAATGGCGCATGAAGGCATCGAGTTCCGGCTCCGTCTCGACCACTGCCGCCATATGGTGGTGGTAGGAGAGCGGCATGCCTTGCTCGGCACACCATTCGCCAAATTCGGTGAGCCGCCTGGCATAGGCCTTCATCTCGTCATCCGACAGCTTCGGCTTGGTCGCCAGCGGCTTTGAGCGGTCGCCCTGGATGGAGCGGCCGACCTCGCCATAGACGATGCAAGGCGCGTTCACCGCCTTGAACAGGTCGATCATCGGCTGGATGCGGTCCTTGTTGTCGGCCATCTCCCCGTCGACCAGTGTGCCGGAGAACCAGCCGCCGCACAGGGTCACGTCGGCTGCCTTGAGGATCGGCAGCATGACATCGGGGTCGTTGGGAAAACGCCGGCCCATTTCCATGCCGGTGAAGCCGGCCGAACGCGATTGGCGCAAACACTCCTCCAGCGACACGTCATCGCTGAGTTCCGCAAGATCGTCGTTCCACCACGCAATGGGGGACATGCCCAGTTTGGCTTTCAAGTCGTCACTCCGGTTTCTTGTTCACCCTCCCCACAAGGGGGAGGTAGGGCTTGGCGGCGCAAAAATTCAATCGCCGATTGTCTGGATCTGCCGCTTCTCGTCATAGGTCTTGCGCGCCGCGTTCACCTGCGGCCGGGCCGATACTTCCGGCACCGCCACATCCCACCAATGGCCGCCGGCATCGGTGGAGGCAAGCGGATCGGTGTCGATGACCAAAACGGTGGTGCGGTTGTTCTTCTTGGCCTTTTCCAGCGCGTTTTCCAATCCGGCGACCGACGGCACCTTTTCGGCAATCGCCCCCAGGCTCGCCGCATGCGCGGCGAAGTCGATATCGGGCAGCACCTCGTGGCGCGAGTCCTTCAGGAGGTTGTTGAAGTTGGCGCCGCCGGTCGCCATCTGCAGCCGGTTGATGCAGCCATAGCCGCGGTTGTCGAGCAGCACGATGGTGAGCTTGAGGCCGAGCATCACCGAGGTGGCGATCTCCGAATTCAGCATCAGATACGAGCCGTCGCCGATCATGACGACGACCTCTTCCTTGGGCTTCGCCATCTTGGCGCCCAGCCCGCCGGCAATCTCGTAGCCCATGGTCGAGAAGCCGTATTCGGCGTGGTAGGAGCCGGGCGCGCCAGCCTGCCAAAGCTTGTGCAACTCGCCCGGCAGACCGCCGGCGGCATGCAGCAGCGTCACGCCGGAGCCCATCGCGCGCTGCACGGCGCCGATCACCTGCGCATCGGACGGGGAGGCGGCATTGGTCGACGCCGTCACCTTGGCGGCCTCGGCTTGCCAGGCCTTCTTGCCGGTGGCCGCATTATCGGTCCAGGTCGCCGGCGCCTTCCAACCTTTAAGCGCCGCACCCAGTTCGGCCAGACCCTCGGCCGCGTCAGTGACCAGCGGCAGCGCGCGGTGCTTGCCGGCGTCGAAGGGCTGCACGTTGAGCCCGATGATGGTCTTGCCGGAGTTCTTGAACAGCGCCCACGAGCCGGTGGTGAAATCCTGCAGGCGCGTGCCGATGGCCAGCACGACATCGGCTTCTTCGGCCAGCCTGTTGGCGGCCGAGGTGCCGGTGACGCCGACCGCCGCCATGTTGAGCGGATGCTCGTCCGGGAGCGAGGATTTGCCGCCTTGCGTCTCGCAGACCGGAATGCCGGCGCTCGCCACGAATTTCGCCAGCTCGTCCGAAGCCTGGGAATAGAGGACGCCGCCGCCGGCGATCACCAGCGGCTTTTTTGCGCCCTTGAGCGCGGCGACAGCAGCCGCAAGCTCATGGCGGTCCGGCCGCGGCCGGCGCTGGTACCAGACCCGCTCGGCAAAGAAGCTCTCGGGATAGTCATAGGCCTCGGCCTGCACGTCTTGGCACAGCGACAGCGTCACCGGCCCACACTCGGCCGGATCGGTCAGCACAGTCATGGCGCGGCTGAGCGCCGGGATGATCTGCTCCGGCCGGGTGATGCGGTCGAAATAGCGCGACACCGGGCGGAAACAGTCATTGACCGTCGCCGTGCCGTCGGAGAAATCCTCGGCCTGCTGCAGCACCGGGTCCGGAATGCGGTTGGCGAAGACATCGCCGGGCAGAAACAGGACGGGCAACCTGTTTACATGGGCGAGCGCCGCGGCCGTCACCATGTTGAGCGCACCAGGACCGATCGAAGAGGTCGCGGCCATGAAGCGACGGCGGAAGTTGGCCTTGGCGTAGGCGATCGCAGCATGCGCCATCGCCTGCTCATTGTGGGCGCGGAAGGTCGGCAGTTCGTCGCGCACCTGATAAAGCGCCTCGCCTATGCCGGCGACGTTGCCGTGGCCGAAGATCGCCCAGACCCCGCCGAAGATCGGGACCTTGTTGCCGTCGATCTCGGTCATCTGCCTACTGAGAAAACGGGTCAGCGCCTGCGCCATCGTCAGGCGGATTGTCTTGCTCATGGTGTCTCCTCCGCAGTCGTTGTGCCGCGCTTCTTATGCCGCTTTGCGGCCGCGCGCGGCAAGCCACGCTTCGGTCAACTGTTCGAAGCGCTGCGCCATGTCGGCGATAGCTTCTTCATCCGACATCTTGCCGGCCAGCCATTGTTCGGCAGCGTGGACGAAGATGGTGCGACCGACGGCAAAACCCTTGACGATGGGCGCCTTGGCGGTGGCGGCGAATGCCGCTTCCAGTTCGTCCTGCGGCGCTTCCAGCCCAAGCAGCACGACGCCGCGGCACCAGGGATCGTGCTTCAGGATCACCGCTTCGATCTTGGCCCAGGCGCCGCTCGACGCCTGCGGCTCGAGCTTCCACCAGTCCGGCTTGATGCCGAGCCCATAGAGTTCCTCCAGCGCGCGCGGGATCGTCGTATCGTCGAGCTTGCCATGCTTGCCGGCAATGATCTCGATGAGAAGTTCTCTGCCTACTTTCCGCGCGCCTTCGAACAGCGCGCGCAGCTTCTGCTGCTGCTCTTCCTTGAGCGCCGCCGGATCGTCGGGATGATAGAAGCACAGGCACTTGATGCAGTGATCGACAGGCCATTCGGTGAGCTGCGAGCCGATGTCCTGCGAGAATTCGAAGCGCAGCGGCCGCGAGCCCGGCAGCTCCACCGGCCGGCCGAGCCAGGCGAAGGGATGGCGGGCGAATTCGAACATCGCCTTGCGGCCATGTTTTTCGTCGATCAACATGCCGTAGCCGTCGCGTCCGGCGGCGACCTTCGCCGCGGCCTTGACCGCCAGCACCTTGAATTCTTCGATCCGCGCCGGATTGGCGCCGGCCTTCGCCGCCACATCCTCGAGCTGCACACGGTGGTCGCAGGCGAGCGCCATCAGCGAGGGAATGTCGCGCCGGCGCGTCGTCGCCCAATGGATGTGGTTGATCGCCTCGTCCTTGCGCAGGGCCAGATGCTTGCTGCCATGCTTGAGGAAGAACTGCAGCTCCTCGAAGGTCGGATATTCCGGCGCGCAGAGCAGCCGCGACACGGCGAAGGCGCCGCAGGCATTGGCCCAGGTCGCCGCCGTCGCATGGTCTTCGCCACCCAGCCAGCCGCGCAGGAAGCCGGACATGAACGCGTCGCCGGCGCCGAGCACATTGTAGATCTCGATCGGGAACCCCTTGCCGACGACGCCGTCCTCGAGATCGTCGCTGATAGGTCCGTCATAGACGATGCAGCCCATGGCGCCACGCTTCAGGACGATGGTGGCGGACGATAGCGAGCGGATCGTCTTCAGCGCGCTCAGGCAATCATCGGCGCCCGACGCGATCATGATCTCTTCCTCGGTGCCGACAATGAGGTCGCAATCGGGCAGCACCGTCTTCAGCTGGGCCGAGACACGGTCCGATTTGACATAGCGCTCAAAGCCTTCGGCATGACCGGCAAGACCCCAGAGATTGGGCCGGTAGTCGATGTCGAACACCACCTTGCCGCCCTTGGCCTTCATGATGCGGATCGCCTTGCGCTGGGCGGCGTCGCTGTTGGGCCGGGAAAAATGCGTGCCGGTGACGACGATCGCCCGCGCCGAGGCGACGAAGGCCTCGTCGATGTCTTCCGGCGCCAGCGCCATGTCGGCGCAGTCCGAGCGGTAGAAGATCATCGGCGAGACGCCTTCGTCCTCGACCGACAGCAGCACCAGCGCCGTCAGCCGCTCCTTGTCGGTCTTCAGCCCGTCGACGTTGACGCCTTCACGTTTGAGCTGCTCGCGGATGAAGCGGCCCATCTGCTCGTCGCCGACGCGGGTCAACAGCGCAGAACGCAGGCCGAGCCTGGCCGTCCCGACCGAAATGTTGGCCGGGCAGCCGCCGACCGACTTGGCGAACGAGGTGATGTCCTCCAGCCGCGAGCCGATCTGCTGGCCGTAAAGGTCGACGGAAGCGCGACCGATGGTGATGACGTCGAGCGGCGCCTGTTTCGCGTCCACGGCTTCGCTCATTGGAACCTCCCGTCGGCCTTGTTGTTTTGGGGTACACGCGCGAGCGGCAGCGTGGCGCCGGGAATATGAAATAATAATTCCAATCCATAGTCAATATGGAATGAGCATTCCTTCCGTGAAAAGTACCATTAGGCCGTCGCGTGCGGGAAGAGATTTTGGCGGGTCTGCCCAGTTCACCACGGAAGCGGGCCATCGTCGTTGAAGTACCCGGCGTTCGGACCATCGGCGTCCAAGGTCGCCAAGCGTATGACGATCTCGGCCGCCTGCTGCACGGTGCGGTGGCCTCTCTAAATCCATTCAGGTCGGTGGCGGTATAGCCGGGCGCCGCTGCATTGACCTTGATGCCTTGTGGCGCGAGTTCGCGGGCGAAGGCGACGGTGATGGCATTCAGGGCCGTCTTGGAACTGCCATAACCCATCAGGTTGACCGATTGGTTCGGCGTCCCGGAATCGAGCGCGCGCCCAATGGATCCCGTGGAACTGCTCACCATCACGATGCGGGCGGCCGGCGCTGCAAGCAGCAGCGGCAGGAAGGCTTGGGTCACGCGGATCGGTCCGAAGACATTGACGTCATAGGTGGCCCTGACATCGGCAAGATGCTGCTGGCTCGGCGGCAGCTCGTAGTTGATGGCGATGCCGGCATTGTTCACCAGCACGTCGAGACAAGGGCTTTCCGTCCCGACAGTCTTGGCCGCAGCCGCCACGCTTTCGTCCTGTGTGACATCCAGCTCGAGCCATTGCACGTCCAGACCTTCGGCGCGCAATTCCTGCGCTGCCGCCATGCCACGTTCGGCATTCCTGGCGCCAAGCCACACCTTGAAGCCCATCGTCGCCAGCCGTCGGGCGATTTCGTGGCCGATGCCCTTGTTGGCACCCGTCACCACAGCGGTTTTCGATCTCGTCATTTGGGTTCTCCATCTCTTCCTGTCGAAGACCAAGAGATGACGCCCTGTAGGAAACGCCGCGCGCCGAAAACTCTCCGGCTCTTGCCTAATCCTCTCATATGGGTTGCGCGGCCCCCGTGGATGCGCGAAGCTGACATCATGAGCGAGGCATTGCAGGAGCTGATCGAAATCGCCGGCCGTCATGCGCGCGGGCGACGAACGACAACGGCGATCCCCCGCGTTTCGATCGGCCGCAGCGAAGTCGCCACGGCGCCGATGGCGGGGGTATGGGGGTCGGGAATCCTGTTTGTGCTGCAGGGCGCGAAAACGGTTCTGATCGGAGACCGGACCCTTCGCTACAATCCCGCCAGCTATTTCATCTACACAGTCGACACACCCACCATCAGCCAGTTGGTCGAAGCGAGCGCCAAGCATCCCTACCTGGCAATCGGCTTCGCCCTCGACCTGCAGGCCGTCGCCGCCCTCCTCGTCGAGCACGAACCGGCGCTCGGCGGCGACAGTTTCTCCACCTCGCCCGTCAATGAAGACCTGCTCGACGCATTGCGGCGAATAATGCGGCTGCTCGACCGGCCAGGGGAGATTCCCGTGCTGTCGGCCATGCTCGAACGCGAGATGCTGTTTCGGCTGCTGCAAGGCCCCCAGGGCGCAAAGCTTCGCCAGCTTGCGCGCGCCGACGGCCATCTGTCCCGGATTGGCCAGGCGATCGCCTGGATCCGCGCACATTGCCATCAGCCGGTCCGGGTCAGCGATCTGGCCGAAATCGCCCATATGAGCAACGCTGCATTCTACCGCCACTTCAAGGCGGCGACGGCCATGAGCCCGATCCAGTATCAGAAACAGATCCGGCTGCTGGAGGCGCGCCAACTGCTGGCTGCCCAGCCAGGCAATGTTGCAAGCGTCGCCTTCGCCGTCGGCTACGAGAGCGCTTCCCAGTTCAGCCGGGAGTATGCCCGCCAGTTCGGATCGCCGCCCGCGCGCGACGCAGCCCAGCTTTTGGCGGCAGGCGAGGCGTCTGTAGAGGTCCTCTAAATTTTGCGCTTGCGGCCTGTGTCGCGTCGCTTCTCGCCGACGCCGACGGTCAGCGCCATGGCCAGCGCCATCGTTGCCGATAGCGAGCGGAAGCCGGCAAAATCGGCCTCGGCAACCTCGAACCAGACCTTGGCGAACTGGGCGAGCGGCGAAAACGAGCTGTCGGTGATGGCGACGATCGGCACGCCCTGTTCCGAAATGCTGCGCGCCTCTTCGATGGTGGCCGGCGCATAGGGCGAGAATGAGATGGCGATGACGGCGTCCGCCGGCGTGGCGAAGGCGATCATCTCGGCATTCAGGCCGGCGGCTGATTCGATCAGCTGGTTGCGGATCTTCAGCTTGCCCAGCGCATAGGCGATGTAGGACGCCACCGGATAGGAGCGGCGCTTGGCCAGCACATAGATGGTCTCGGCCTTCGCCAGCAACGAAATCGCATCTTCCAGATGCGTGTCGTCCAGCGTGCGTGAGATGTCGTTGAGCGAGGTGGAGGCGGCGGCGACGAAGCCGTCGAAGATCGCCCGGTGGCCGGCGGCGCCCTCGGCCTTGGCGCGCAAGGCTTGCAGCCTTTCATCATAGGATGAGTTGCGCTCGCGCAGCCGCTCGCGAAACACCTGCTGCAGGCTGGTGAAACCGTCGAAGCCGAGCTGCTGGGCAAAACGGATCAAGGTCGAAGGCTGCACGCCGGCCGAAGCGGCGATGCTGGCGGCGGTGCCGAAGGCAATGTCGTCGGGATTGTCGAGCGCATAGGCGGCGATCTGGGCGATGCGCTTCGGCAGGCTTTCGCGCCGATCGAGGATCGTTGCGCGCAGCGTCTCGAAGTCGCGAGGTACCCGTTCGTCCATCGTCGCCCTGTCCAAGCTCATGCGTGAAGCGTCCCTCTGTGCCTCATCATAGTGAACCTGCGCAAGAACGCCATAAAAAATGAGGCAGACGTTCCATTCCAAGATAAAATGGACTAATTCATCCACGCAACGCTTCAGGCAGTGGAGAAACGGAAATGGTCGGCGTCGGTCTCATCGGCACGGGTTTCATGGGCAAATGTCACGCCATCGCATGGAGTGCCGTCGGCGCCGTCTTTCCCGATGTCGCCAAGCCACGGCTTGTCCATCTCGGCGAGGTCAACGAGGACCTCGCCAGGCGCAAGGCGGGCGAGTTCGGCTTCGCCAAGGCGTCCGGCGACTGGCGCGCCGTCGTCAACGACCCGGAGGTCGATATCGTCTCGCTGACCACGCCCAACCAGTTCCATCCGGAAATGGCCATCGCCATCCTCGAGGCGGGCAAGCATCTGTGGTGCGAAAAGCCGATGGCGCCAAGCTTCACTGAGGCCGAAGCGATGGCGGCCGCGGCGAAAAAGTCCGGCAAGGTCGCGGCCCTTGGTTACAACTACATCCAGAGCCCGGCGATCCGTCACATCGGCGCGCTGCTCGATGAGAAGATCATCGGCGAGGTCAACCATCTGCGCATCGAGATGGATGAGGATTTCATGGCCGATCCCGAGGCGCTGTTTTTCTGGAAGCACGAAGCCGCTTCCGGCTACGGCGCGCTCGACGATTTCGCCGTGCACCCGCTGTCGCTGGTTTCCGCCCTGTTTGGCCGCGTCGCCAGCGTCATCTGCGACATGGCCAAGCCCTATGCCGACCGCAAGGTGGCCAGTGGCGGCCGTCGCGCGGTCGAGACCTACGACATCGCCAGCGTGCTCATGCATCTGGAGAACGGCATTGCCGGCACGCTGCTTGTGAACCGCTCGGCCTGGGGCCGCAAGGGCCGTATTGCCGTCCAGATCTTCGGCTCGAAGGGGTCGATCCTGTTCGACCAGGAACGATCGAACGAATTCCAGCTCTATCTCACCGCCGACCGCCCGACCGAACAGGGCTACCGCACCATCTTGGTGGCGCCGCACCACAAGCCCTATGACCTCTTCGTTCCGGCGCCGGGCCATGGCCTCGGCTTCAACGATCTCAAGATCATCGAATGTCACGAACTGCTGACGCGGCTTGCCGGCAAACCGGCGCGGCTCATCGAATTTGCCGAAGGGCTGGAGATCGAGCGCACGGTGCACGCGATGGCGCGCTCCTTCGAGGAAAAGCGCTGGGTCGATGTGCGGTAGAGCCACGTAGTTCGTCGAGACGGGGTAGGTTGCCGACTCTCGGCAGACAAGATTTCACCATTCATTTGGTGACCCGTCGCAGACATTCGCGATTGGCCGACGCCTCCCTGACGCTTCGCCCCAGGATGACGAAGCAACGGGCGTTTCGACCAATCCCCAAGGCATGCGACCTGCCAAGGTAAGCACCACGCCAAGTATCTGCGGTCACCTCAGCCGCCGGCGGCCGGAGTCTCCCAGCCGTTGACCCAGACCTGCCGCAACCGGTCGCCCTCGCCCTTGAACCGTAGTCCCGTCGCCTGGCAATCTTCGATCCGGTCGCTGCGGAAATTGCGGATCGCCTGGCGCAGCTCGCACCAGGCGACGATATTGGCGGTTTCGGCGTAGTATATCAGGGCGATCGGGCGGACGAGTCGCTCGGAGGCGCGGCCCATTTCGTCGCGATAGGAGAGGTCGAGCTTTTCCTCGTCGCGGATGGCGCGACGCACCAGCGCCAGATCGATCGCACCGGTCGAGGGTGCGGCAAATCCCCATGCATGCAGCGCATTGGCGTCGAACGCCTGGCGCAAGGGCGGCGGCACCGCACCGGCGATCTTGGCGCTGACGCGCTTGGCCGCCTGCTTGAGCTCGCTGTCCCCGGTGCGCTCCAGCAGCGCCAGTGACAACACGATCGCCTCCATCTCCTCGATCGAAAACATCAGCGGCGGCAGGTCGAAGCCGGGGCGCAGTATATAGCCGATGCCACGCCCGCCCTCGATCGGCACGCGCATCGCCTGCAGTGCTGCGATGTCGCGGTAGATCGAGCGCACCGTCACTTCCAGCCGCCCGGCAATCGTTGCCGCCGTCACCGGCTGCCGCGCCAGCCGCACGATCTGGATAATCTCGAACAGGCGTGACGCCTTGCGCATTTTTCACCCGGATTCCGATCGCAACTGACACACCATCGTCAGTTGGGCTGACCTATAGGAGCGCCTATCGAATTGAGAATCAATACATTCCGCTGCGGCCTGGCCGGGCGAGGCGACGGGCAACTGACATGGACTACGCGGGAAATCTCTGGCTCTTCTGTCTCCTCCTCTTCGGCATCATCATCGTGCCCGGCATGGATATGCTGTTCGTGCTTGCCAATGCACTGACCGGTGGCGGCAACAGGGGACTTGCCGCGACCGGCGGCATTATGCTGGGCGGCATGGTGCATACGCTGAACGGCGCGCTCGGCGTCGGGCTGCTGATGCATTTCGTGCCGATTCTCTACAATCCGCTGCTGATTGCCGGCGCCGCCTACATGGCTTTTATCGGCCTGACGCTGATGCGCAGCTCGATCAAGGTTGGCGACGAGGGGCCAGCCGGCAGCCGCTCGGCATGGAAGGCGTTTCGCCAGGGGCTGGTGATCTGCCTGATCAATCCGAAGGCCTATCTCTTCGTCTTCGCGGTCTATCCGCAATTTCTGAAGCCGGCCTACGGTCCGATCTGGATGCAGGCTTCCATCATGGGATTGATGACGATCGCCATGCAATTTGCCGTCTATGGCGGGCTCGCCATCACTGCCGGCCGCAGCCGAAATCTCCTGGTCGCCAACCCCCGGGCGACCGCCTTTGCCGGCCGAGCGGCCGGACTGCTGCTGGTTGCGGTCTCGGTATTCACGGCATGGGAAGGACTGAGAGCAGGGTAGGATATGGATTTCTTGCGAAGAGGACCCCACCCTAACCCTCCCCACAAGGGGGAGGGAACGCTGCCGCGCACTCCAATTCGATCCTTTTGGCGCCTGAAACGTCGGCAGTTTGCCGTTGTCAGCGCCGACTGGAGTCTCCCTCCCCCTTGTGGGGAGGGGTTAGGGGTGGGGGTCCGTGCCGGGCAAAGGCCGGCAATAGTGGCTCAGGCAGCCCCCTGGCGGCTGTCGATCATGGCGCGGCGCGCTGAACGGCGCCACTCGACGGCGCGGGCAAGGCCGTGCAGCACCGTCTCGGTGGTCGCCCAGTCGATGCAGCCATCGGTGATGCTCTGGCCATAGACCAGCGGCTTGCCGGGCACGACATCCTGCCGGCCGGCGACGAGATTGCTCTCGATCATCACGCCGATTATGCGCTCGTCCCCCGCCGCGACCTGACCCGCGACATCGGCCGCCACCTTGGGCTGGTTCTCGGGCTTCTTGGCTGAATTGGCGTGGCTGACATCGATCATCAAACGGGGCGCGACACCGATGCGGGCAAGCTCCACTGAGGCGGCCTCGACGCTGGCCGCGTCATAATTCGGCGCAACGCCGCCGCGCAGGATGACGTGGCAGTCCTCATTGCCGGTGGTCGTCGCAATGCCGCTGCGCCCGCCCTTGGTCACCGCCATGAAATGATGCGGCTGGGCGGCGGATTTGACGGCCTCGGCGGCGATCCGCAGATTGCCGTCGGTGCCGTTCTTGAAGCCGACCGGGCAGGACAGGCCGGAGGCAAGCTCGCGGTGGATCTGGCTCTCGGTGGTGCGCGCGCCGATCGCGCCCCAGGCAACGAGGTCGGCAATGTATTGCGGCGTGGTCATGTCGAGGAATTCGGTCGCCGCCGGCAGGCCGAGATTGTTGACGGCGGAGAGCACGTTGCGCGCCATCCGCAGTCCCTTGTCGATGTTGAAGCTGCCGTCGAGGTCGGGATCGTTGATCAGGCCTTTCCAGCCGACCGTCGTGCGCGGCTTTTCGAAATAGACCCGCATCACGATCTCCAGCCGGTCCGACAGGCTCTCGCGCAGCGCCGCCAGACGGCTGGCATAGTCCACGGCGGCGACCGGATCGTGGATAGAACACGGGCCGACGACGACCAGCAGCCGATCGTCGGTGCCGTTCAAGATAGCGTGGATGGCGTTACGTGAAGCGCTGACGGTGCGCGTCGCCGTCAGCGTGCGCGGTATTTCCCGCATCACCTGGTCCGGCGTACTCAATTCCCTGATTTCCTTGACCCGAAGATCATCTGTGGTGGTCAACACGGCTTTCTGCTCCTGTTTGGGGAACCTGCCGGCTGAAACAAAAAAGCCGCCAGGTATGGCGGCTGTTTGGATCTTGTTGCTGCAATCTTCAGATCGAGCGCAATCCTCCCGCCGCCAGCGAGCTCCTAAAGTACCAATACGTGGCGGTCAGGTTGATCATGCGGCTCATATAGTCGAAGCGGAAGCGCTTGTCACGTGCTTGATTGGCCTACCAGCGCGGATCAGGCCATTCGACGTTATCCCACTCCAGAAGGTCTCCAGGTGACAGAAGATTCTTCTCGCCACGTTGAAGGCGGTATGTGTAGAGGGTTTCGTACAGGGGTTCGAAACTGGATAGTAGGTCCAGAAAATGCCGCCTCCGCTCGGATTTTGACCATGAGCAGAAAATTGCGGTACGGCTCCAGAGACCATCGAAAACATTGCGGTATGCTGGATCCAGCCGCTGCCAATGCGCGACTGCTTCAGCGCCAAGCGCTGCGAAATCCTCCTTGAGAGCCTCCTCGATTACGGCTTCCAGAGCATAGACAATGGCCTGGGTTTTTGCGGTGTGTTCGAGATACGCCAGCGATACCCTCAGCATCCTTTGCTGAAGAAGAATAACGGGCCACAGCGCCTGGACACCATAACGGATGCCCATTTCCTCATGATCTGAGGGCGGGTGTAGAATCTCGCGTTGGCGTTCGTAGGCCTTCCGGACATCGTAGGCTAGATTTAAGAACAGGCCTTCCCTGTCCTTAATAAGCGGCGATCGGTCATTGACCTCATGCACGACCGTGTGGAGCCATTGAAGAGATGTATAGTCACCAACCAGTAGAATGCCGGCGTGATTTTTCAGTAAGCGATATGAAAGCAAACGCACCCTCCTGTCTCAGCCGGCTTTCTAGACATGCTGCACCGAGCGGCTCATTCAGTCCAGGGATCGAAGAGTCCAATCCCAAAGCCTTCGAAATCCTTCGTGTTGCGCGTTGCCAAGGTGAGTTCCCGCGCAATCGCCGTGGCTGCGATCAGGCCGTCCATCGACGACAGGCCGCGACCGTGGCGCTTCGCAAAGCCCATCAGGTCGCCCCAGGCCAAGGCAACTGGTTCATCCACCGGAAGGACCCTCTGCTCGAAGCGCTGCGGCAGGTCCCGAGCGAGCCACTCGGCCAGTGCCTCACGTTTCCGGCCCTCATCCATTAGGGCGACGCCACGCCGGATCTCGGCGATCGACACGACGCTGATGAATGAGCGGTCCTCATCGAGCCTGTCCAGCCAGTCCAGAACGCGTGCGTCCGGCGCCGGCCTTGTCACCTCGGACAGGACATTCATGTCGAGCAGCAGCCTCACAGCGGCAGATCGCGCGGTTCGTCGCGCTGACGCTCCAGGTCGAGATCGGCGCCGCGCAGCGGCGACTCCAACAGGAACTCCGAAAGCGTACCCTTGCGCGCGGTCTTCCGCTGCCATTCCTCGGCCGAGACGACAACCACGCTTGGTTTGCCGTTTCTGGTGATCGTCTGCGGCGAAGACTGCGCGCGCTCGATAACCTCAGAGAGCCGGGCTTTTGCCCCGGCGACCGTCCAGTTGGTATTCTCTTTGGGTGCAGACAGCATTGCGACCTCCATGACCAGTCTGACTATCTTGACTATATGGGAATGGCGATGCGGCGGCAACAGGGCGCGGGGGGCTGACCGATGGTAGCCAATTGGGGATGGGTCGAAGCCTCTCGACTCCGTCATCCCTGGGCGAAGCAGGAGCGAAGCTCCTTGCTCCGCCCGTGGATGACGAAGTGTTGGGCGTTTCCGCTGGACTTGCCTGCTGCTATTCCGGAGACGACCCGGCGATGCTCTGGTCGTAGTCGACCAGCGATCCGGTCATCACACCCGACTGCGGGCTCACCATGTAGCTGATCAGGCGGGCAAGCTGGTCCGGCTTGACCAACTGGCCCATCGGCTGCGCGGCTTCGGCCTTTGCCAGCCAGTCGTCCGGCGCGTCGTGCCATTTCTTCTGGACGATGTCTTCGCCCTCGGTGTCCATCCAGCCGGGCAGCACCGCGTTGCTGCGGATGCGATTGTGTCGATGCGCATTGGCGACATTCTTGGTCAGCGTCATCAGCGCGCCCTTGCTGGTGGAATAGGCCGTCAGGAACGACTGGCCGCAATGCGCCGACATGGACAACACGTTGACGATCGAGCCGGGTGCTTTTTTCTCCAGCAGATGCGCCACCACGCCCTGCATCAGGAAAAACGGCCCACGCACATTGGTGTCGAAGATCTGGTCGAAAAGCTCTTCGCTCGTTTCGACCAGCGAGCCGCGCGCCGACGTCGCGGCGGCGTTTACCAGCGCGTTGATGGTGCCGAAATGCGAGATCGCGGTGGCGACCGCACGCTTGCAGTCGGCCACATCAGAGACGTCGGCGCTGATGAAAATCGCGTCGACACCCAATTTCCTGAAATGGGCAACGGCTTTGTCGCCCTTCTCCTGCGAGCGGCCGATGAGCGCCAGCGCCCGGCAGCCTTCGTCGGCCAGCGCTTCGGCGACGGCGAAGCCGATGCCTTGCGCACCGCCGGTGACGATGGCGCGCGTTTTTGAATTGCGATCGGCTAATGCGCTCATCGCTCTGCTCCTGTCTGGATATCTTACTTTGCCGTGTCCAAGCGAACGGTCTTGCCTGTGGTCGCCGACTTCAGCGCCGCATCCGCCAGCTTCAGGGCCACGAGACCATCCGCGCCGCTTGGTGCCGCCTTCTTGCCCGACGTCGCCGCTGCGATGAAGGCAGCGATTTCATTGGCATAGGCGTCGAGATAGCGCGTCATGAAGAAGTCATGCAGCGGCGGGCGGGTGTAGCCCTTCTCGTTGGCCAGTTCGATCGACACCGGGCGCTGGTTCTCGGCCGCGATCATGCCTTTCGAGCCGTGCACCTCGATGCGCTGGTCGTAGCCATAGGTGGCGCGGCGCGAATTGGAGATGACGGCCTGCTTGCCGGATGCGGTTTCGAGGATGACGCTGACCGAGTCGAAATCGCCGGCCGCGCCGATCTTCTTGTCGACCAGCACCGAGGCATGGGCGCTGACCGCCACCGGCTCTTCGCCGAGCAGGAAGCGCGCCATGTCGAAATCGTGGATGGTCATGTCGCGAAAAATGCCGCCCGAGCGCTTGATGTAGTCGATCGGCGGTGCACCCGGATCGCGCGATGTGATGGTGACCATCTCGACGGTGCCGATAGCGCCGTCGTCGATAGCCTTGCGCACGGCGGCGAAATGCGGGTCGAAGCGCCTGTTGAACCCGACCATCAGCGTCGCCTTGGTCTTCTCGACCACGGCCAGGCACTTCTCGACGCGCTTGACGTTGAGATCGATCGGCTTCTCGCAGAAGATCGCCTTGCCTGCCTTGGCGAAGCGCTCGATCAGATCGGCATGGGTGTCAGTCGGCGTGCAGATGACGACGGCATCGATATCCCCGGATTTCTCGATGGCGTCGATGCTGCGAACTTCGGCACCATAGGCGCTCGCCAGTTCAGTTGCCGCCTTCTCGAACGCATCGGCGACAGCAACCAGTTTGGCCTGCGGATTGGAGCCGACGGCGCGGGCGTGGACCTTGCCGATGCGGCCGGCACCGAGGAGGGCGAAGCGAACAGTCATGAGTATTTCCTCTAGGGGGATGGGTTAGAGAGAGTTGTGTCCGCACCTTCCTTAGGAGGAAGGTGGCGAGGTTATTTCAAGCACGCATATCGCCCCAAAAACAGGGTGATTACCCTGTTTAGGCCGCGAGTTCCGCCTCGCCGGTCTTGGCGCCGGTGATGTAGGAGACGATATCGTTTCCGTCGGTGTTCTCCTTGCGCAGATTGGCGACGATGCGGCCGCGCCGGAACACGACGATGCGGTCGCAAAGGTCGAACACCTGGCGCATGTTGTGGCTGATCAGGATCAGCGGCTCGCCATTGTCCTTCAGCGTGCGGACGATGTTTTCGACCTGCGCCGTCTCCTGCACGCCAAGGGCGGCGGTAGGCTCGTCCATGATGATCAGCTTGGAGGCAAAGGTCGCCGTCCGGGCGATTGCCACGCACTGGCGCTGGCCGCCCGACATGTGGCGGATGGTGTTGGACAGATTGGGGATCTTCACCGCCGTGCGGACAAGTGCCGCCTCGGTCGCCTTGCGCATGTATTTGCGGTCGAGGATCGAGAACGGGCCGAGATTGAACAGCACCTTTTCGCGGCCGAGGAACAGATTCGACGGCACGTCGAGATCGTCGGCCAGCGCAAGGTTCTGGAACACGGTTTCGATGCCCGCCTCGCGTGCCTCGATCGGACCAGTAAAGTTCACTTCCTTGCCGTCGAACCAGATCTGACCGCTGGTGCGCTGCTCGACACCGGTGATCTGGCGCACGAAGGTCGACTTGCCGGCGCCGTTGTCGCCCATGATGGCGACATGCTCGCCCTTGCGTAGTTCGAAGTTAGCGCCTTCGAGCGCGTGCACGCCGCCATAGCGCTTGGTCAGGTTTTCGGTCTTCAGGACGATGTCTGACATGATCATGCCCTCATTGCCCGCAGGCGTTGGCGCCACTGGTCGAGAACCACCGCACCGACGATGATCACGCCCTTGACCATCTCCTGGTAGTAGGCGTCGAGGCGCAGGAAGGTGAAGCCGGAGATGATGACGCCGAAGATCAGCGAGCCGATCACCGTGCCGATGATCGAGCCCCGGCCGCCTGACAGCGAGACGCCACCGATGACCGCCATGGCGATGGCGTCGAGTTCATACATCACGCCCATGCCGGACTGTGCGGTCAGGTTCTTGGAACTCAATACCACGGCGGCAAGTGCTGCAAGCACACCGGCGATGACGTAGACGAGGATCTTGTGGTTGGCGATCTTGATGCCGGACATGCGCGCGGCGTCCTCGTTGGAGCCGATCGCGTAGCAATGCTTGCCGTACCTGGTGTAGGTCATGATCAGCTGGAACAGCACCGCCAGCGACAGGAAGATGATGACGGGCATCAGGCCTTTGCCGATGGCCGCGAAACCCTCGGTGGGAAACGAGATCGGCTGGCCCTTGGACCACCATTTGGCGATGCCGCGCGCGGTCACCATCATGCCGAGCGTGGCGATGAAAGGCGGAATGCGCGTGTAGGCGATCAAGGCACCGTTGACCAGGCCGGCCAGCAGGCCGCAGCCGATCGCGACCAGCACCGGCACGATCACGGGCAGATCGGTCCAGCCTTGCGCCAGGAACATCGCCTTGGGGTTGGGATTGCCGTTGACGGTCGCCACCTGGGCAAAACTCATGGCGATCATCGCGGTCGCGCCGACGATCGAACCCGAGGACAGGTCGATGCCGCCGGTGATGATCACTTGCGTCACGCCGATGGCGATGATGCCGACGATCGACACCTGCAGGATGATGATCTGTAGCCGTGCCTCGTTGAAGATCGCGCTGACGTCGCTGCGGGTGTTGAACAGGAAGCTGTCGCCAAGAAAGACGCGGCCGATCAATTCGAAGATGACGACGAGGATGATGAGCGCCAGGAAAACATTGAATTCGGCCGGCCATGTGCGCTTCTTCGCGTCATAGCTGACCCCGCCGACGCCATGAGATGTCTGTGCCAATCTTCTATCCTCCGTCAGCCGCGGTCGTCCCTTGCTGCCTTGCCGGCGCTGAGGGAAAGAGGAGCGGCGCTGTGAGAGCGCCGCTCCGTGTGCGTGCGGCTCAGTTCTTCTTCAGGAACTTGTCGATGTTCGCCGGCGTCACCAGCTGGAAGGGGACGTAGACCTTGTGTTCGACCTTCTCGCCCTTGGAGAGCTTAAGCGCCGCATCCAGCGCACCGGCGCCCTGGCCGGCCGCATCCTGGAACACGGTTGCGTCGAGGTCGCCCGCCTGCATGGCGGCAAGCGCGTCCTGGGTGGCATCGACGCCGCCGACCACGACCGTCTTCATGTCGATGTTGGCGGCCTTCATCGCCTGGATGGCACCGATGGCGCTTTCGTCATTGTTGGCGATGACGCCATCGAATGGCTTGCCGGTCGACAGCCAGTTGGTCATCAGATTCTGCGCCTCGTCGCGATTCCAGTTCGACGTCTGCTTGTCGATGATCTTGATGAAGCTGCAATCCGGCGTGGCGATTACCTCTTCGATATCCTTGGTGCGCTGCACGGCGGCCTGGTTGGAGAGCTCGCCCATGATCACATAGACATTGGCTTCCTTCTTGCCGGCTTCCGTGAACAGGCGGCAGACTTCCTTGGTCTCGAGCGTGCCGGAATCGGCCTCGTTCGAGGCGACGAAGGCCTGGTTGTCGGGCAGTGTGTCGACATTGACCGGCTCGCGATTGACGTAAACCAGCGGAATCTTGGCTGCGGCGGCTGCATCCGACATCGCCTGCGTGGCCGAGGTGTCGACCGGGTTGACGATGATGGCGTCGACGCCCGACGCGGCGAAATTCTTGATCTGGTCGAGCTGCTTGGCGACGTCGTTCTGCGCGTCCTCGACCTGCAGCTCGACGCCATCCATGCCCTTGGCCTGCTCGATCATGCCGTTGCGCAGCACGGTCAGGAAGTTGTCGTCGAACTTGGCCATCGACACGCCGACCTTGGCGGCAAAAGCGGATGAACTCATCAGCGCCGCGAAAGCGACGCCCAAAATCAGTTTCTTCATTGTCTTTCTCCTCCACATGCTGGTGTCCGGTTTCACCGATTTATCCGGAATCCCCGATCTCCCCGGGGAATCTCTCCCTGCTGTCGTTTCTGTTCCGGGTGACGCCTTGCCGTTTGCTGGAACGCCAAGCCCTCTGTTTGAAACAGATGTTCCGGAACGAAAGAACCAAAATACACAGTTGGTGAAATATTTATTCCATTTTGCCTTGAGGCGTCAAGGAGATTCCAAAACCGGATGCGCGATTTTCGGATGAGGGGCGCTTGCCGCGGAAGGAGCGAACGCGAAACGAGACGCAGACCTGGATCCGTGCCGTGACCGCTACCGAAGAATGCGGTGGCATAGAATGAAGCCGTTCTGTCGCGATCCTTCCCACCGCCCTCTGTCCTGCCGGACATCTCCCCCGCAAGGGGGGAGATCGGCTGTCATCCCGGCTTTTGCCAATCTCCTCCGTTGCAAGAGTGTGCGGAGCGCCGAAGCTGCCAATCTCCCTCCTTGCGGGGGAGATGGCCGGCAGGCCAGAGGGGGGTGCTGTCCCGCCGACATCTCACAGACCTCTGCACCAGTCTGGAACGTCAGAGCCCTAAATGTTCTCCGGCAAATAAATATCGAACGGCAGGAAGGTCTGGCCGGGCGCGTTGGCGGCACCCGTCTCGATGGCGTGCGCCATCAGGTCGACCAGTTCGCGGCACAGCGCTGCCAGCGGCGTGGAGATCACCATTGTCAGGATGCCATCCGCCAAGGCGGAGCGCGATGTCGCGTTGATCTCGTGGCAGATGACCGCGGGCATCTCGGCCGGCTTTGCC
>NZ_JAMYSA010000016.1:60000-79877 GCF_040321735.1 Mesorhizobium sp. M0293 | reverse complement strand
CTCCCCCGCAAGGGGGGAGATTGGCGGTGTCGCGGGTGGCTCCTTGCGTGCGATCTCAATGATTGGCGAAAGCGGAGATGATGGCGTAATCTCCCCCCTTGCGGGGGAGATGTCCGGCAGGACAGAGGGGGGTGTGACGGAACGCCAGCCTCTCAAATTCAACACCGCGCCCAGCTGCACGCCCGTCCTCGGCCGCGACATCGGCTTCGTCTTCCAGGATCCCTCAGCCAGCCTCGACCCCGTCATGACGGTCGGCAAACAAATCGCCGAAGTCGCGCGCACCCATCTCGGCCTCACATGGGCAGAGGCGTATGCGAAAGCAAAAAACTTGCTGGAGCGTGTCCGCCTGCCCGATCCGGATGCCGCCTTGCGCGCCTTCCCGCATCAGCTCTCCGGCGGCCAGAAGCAGCGTGTAGCGATCGCTGCGGCCATTGCGGCCGGTCCGAAATTGCTGATCGCCGACGAGGCGACCAGCGCGCTCGATACCATCGTGCAGGCCGAGATCGTCGCCTTGATCCGGCGCCTGGTGGCCGAGGACGGCATGACACTGCTGTTCATCAGCCACGACATCGCGCTGGCGGCCGAGCTTGCCGAGCGCATCGCCGTTTTCCGTTATGGCCAGCTGGTCGAGCTTGGCACGACGGCGCAGATCATCAATGCACCTGGCCAGGCCTACACACGCGCGCTGCTCGACGCCCATATCGGCCTCGACGCCAAGCCGTTGCTGAACCGAGCCGAGCTCCACGCATGAGCCTGCTGACCGTATCCAACCTCACCAAACGCTACCGTCGCGACAAAAAGGCCATCGCTGCCATCGACGATGTCTCCTTTCACATCGACCCCGGCGAGACGCTGGCGTTGGCCGGGCCCTCCGGCAGCGGCAAGTCGACCATCGCGCGGCTGGTGCTGCGGCTGAACGAGCCGGACGCTGGCCGCATCGACTTCGAAGGCAATGATTTTCTGGCCTTGAGCGGGGCTGCGCTGCGAGCGCGTCGCGCACGCCTGCAAATGGTGTTCCAGGACCCGTTGGCCGCCTTCAATCCGCGCGCCACGGTGGCACGTGTCCTCGACGATCCCTTGCGCATCCATGGCATCGCCTCCCGCGCCGAGCGCCCGCGCCGCATCGCCGCCTTGCTGGAGCGTGTCGGGCTGACGGCCGACCTCGCCACCCGCGCCATCCATGAAATCTCCGGTGGCCAGCGGCAGCGCGTCGCCATCGCGCGCGCCATCGCGACGAAACCGTCGCTGATCGTGCTCGACGAAGCGGTGTCGGCGCTCGACGTTTCCGTGCGCGGACAGATCCTCGACCTGTTGCTTGACCTGCAACGCCAGGAACAGATTGCCTATCTCTTCATTTCACATGATCTCGGCGTTATCAGCGCCATCGCCCACCGCGTCGTCCTTCTCGACGCCGGGCGGATTGCCGAGAGCGGCGATGCCCGAACCGTCATCGGCGCACCGCAATCGGCCGTCGGCAAGGCGCTGGTGGCGGCCGCACCGAGATTGAACCGGACCACACAGGACGCATCATGACCGATCCCGAAGCCAGAGCCGAGAAGCTGTCGCGCGAACTCGATTCCGCCTTTCGCAACCGAGCCGATCTGTACCGCCTGTTCCTCGAGGAACTGACCGGAGAACTGGGCGCTGAAAGGGCCGAAGCGGTCATGACCCGCGCCATCGAACAGCGCGGCAAGGAAGTGGCCGCAGCCGCCTTCGCCGGCTTCGGCCCCAATGACGCACGCGCGATCGGCGAGGCCTTCCTGGCCGTCAGCCCGGATGGCGGCCTGATGTACCCGACCGATGTCGAACGCAGCGATGATCGCATCGCCTTCAAGGTGAAACGCTGCCCGCTGAAAGATGCCTGGGTCGAGGCTGGGCTTAATGACGAAAAACTCGCAACGCTCTGCCGTATTGCCGGCGCCTTCGACCGCGGCCTGTTCGAGGCGACCGGCGTGCGTTTCGACAATGTCACCTGGACACCAGGCCACGGCTCCGGCTGCTGTCACATCGCATTGACAGACCAGGATGCCGGATAGCTCAGTACTCGCCATACCGACAACGGCCGGCTTCGGTTTCGACGGCGGCTAAGCCGGTCAAGGAAGTCGATCCGTCCTATCAGGAGTGGCTCCGCAAGCGCGAGCACGACCTGACCAGCGAGGAACGCGCCTTCGTTGAACGCCGCCGCGAGGCGCTGAGACAAGACGGCCTCGTCACCGAGACCTACCGGCGCGTCGGCGTCCGCGAAGCCTTGGCGCGCCTGGCGGGGCCCGGCCGCGTTTTCGACCGGGCCGACGCCTGTTCGATCAATAGCCGACGGTGAAGCGCTGCCGGATATGGGCAGGCTTCTCGATCTCGTCGACCATGACGATGGCGTAGTCCTCGAACGAAATGCTGCTGCCCTTGTCCGAGGCGAGAAGCGTGTCCTTGCCGAGGCGGAATTTTCCGGTGCGCTCGCCCGGGACGAACATGGCGGATGGCGACAGGAACGTCCAATCGAGGTCGCCGACCGTCTTCAACTTGTCCAGGAAGTCGGCGCCTTTCTGCGCTTCGGCCTTGTAGATATCAGGGAATTCGGGGGTATCGACCAGCCGCTTGCCGGGCGCGACTTCGAGACTGCCGGCGCCGCCAACGATGAGATAGCGCTTCACGCCGGAGGCCCGCACAGCGGCAATCAGCGTGTCGGCGTCGCTGTCCAGAAAATGCACCGTGCTGATCACCACATCATGGCCGCGGATCAGATCGGCAAGACCCTGCTCGTCGAAGACGTCGCCCTTCCTGGCCGTCACGCGTGGCAGCGCCGCGATCTTTTCCGGGTTGCGCGCAATGCCGGTGACGGTGTGGCCGCGATCGGAGAGTTCTTTGAGAAGGCGCGAACCAACTGCGCCGGATGCACCAATGAGAGCGACTTTTGCCATGTCTTTCAGTTCCCTTGTTGAAGATTTTCTGGGGATCACGCCGCCGCGATATGGGCGACGAGATTGTCGAAGCTGCCGAACAGTGCGTTCGAACCGATGAGCCGGGGCGCGTCGTTGCGGATGACCGCCAGCGAAGGCACGCCATCGGCCTGCAGGCGCTGGAACAGCGAGCGGCCACGGCCGACCAGCTCGCGGTGGGCCGTCAGCAATGTTTCGGTCGGCGTCTTGAGCATCTCGGCGGCGTCCGCCATGCCGGCGGCGGCGAGCACCTCGGCCACACCGCCGATCGTCACGACATCGCGTCCATCCACGTAGCGCGCCCGTTGGATCGTCTTCAGCGCGGCAAGCCGGCGGCTGGGATCTTCCAGACCGGCGGCACTGATACCGAGCGTGGCGGCATGCGAATCGAGCAGGGTTCCGCGGACGCCAAGGACATTGTGCCGGTAGGCCGGTGTGAACACTTGTCCGGTCAGGCGCTCGATGCGCTGGTCGTTCGCCCAGGCATGGGCGGCAAACCCCTCATCCATCGGACGCGCGCCGGCGCCGGAGAACAGGCCGGTCGGCAGCAGCTCGACGCGCAGGCCGCTGGCCAACAGTCTGTCGAGCATCGGGGTGGCGCCATAGCACCAGCCGCAGAGCGGATCGAAAAGATAGGTCACTTCTGAATTGCTCATGATCGCTGCCATCCTTGGTGTGGGACACCGGCTTGGTTCGGGATATTGGGCTGCTGCGCCTGTCCAGCGTGTTGGCCGATATATGGCAAATGGCGTTCTTGCGAAAAATAGCACTCAATAATACAAACTGTCTGATCCAATCATACAAATGGTGCCGCCTTGGCCGAACTTCTGAACCTCAATCGGCTCGCCTACTTCACCACGGTAATGGAGACCGGCTCGTTCACCGCCGCGGCCGACCGGCTTGGCGTCGCCAAGGCTGTGGTCAGCCATCAGATCGGCAAGCTTGAGGAGGAACTGGGCGCAACGCTGCTGCAGCGCACGACACGGCGTGTCACGCCGACCGAAGAGGGCCGCCTGTTCTATGACCGCGCGATGATCATCTTGCGGGAAGCGGAGGCGGCCTATGGCGAAATCTCGCGCGGAACCGTCGAACCGAGTGGAACGCTGAGATTGACCGCACCGCTCGACTACGGCACCAAGATGGTGGCCCCGGTCATGGCGGCCTATCTCAGGGCCTATCCGCATATGCGCGTCGAGGCGATCTTCGACGACGCGGTGAGCAATCTGGTGGACGAGCAGATCGATCTCGGCATCCGTGTCGGCTGGCTCACGGATTCCTCGAACCAGGCGCGGCGCCTGGGCACGATACGGCAGGTCGTGGTGGCGAGCCCTGGCTTCGCGGCAAGCCTGCCGCCCGACGTGACGCCGCGCCAGGCAAGATCCCTGGCCTGGGTCGGCAACGCCCAGCTGCGCGGCATCGGCCAATGGCTGTTTTCTAGGGATGGTGAAACGGTGCTGACCGAGCTCAACCCGGTCATCATGTGCGACAAGAGCCCGGCTGCCCTGGCTTGCGTGCTTGCCGGCATCGGGCTCGGCGTGTTTCCGGATTACAGCGTCAGCGACGATATCACTGAGGGACGGCTGGTGCCGGTGTTTGCCGACTGGACCTTGCCGACCGGCGGCATCCATGCCGTGTTTCCACCAGCCCGGTTCCGGCCCGCCAAGGTGCGCGCCTTCGTCGACCTGCTCGCGGCTGCCGAGAAGAGGCGATCGCGCGGCGTCGCCATGGCGTGACGCCGTCAGCGGGCCTCTTGCAGGATCATCTCGGCTGCCTTCTCCGCGATCATGACGACCGGAGAGTTGGTGTTGCCCGAAACGATTGTCGGCATGATCGAGGCATCGACCACGCGCAGGTCAGCAAGCCCGTGAACACGCAGGCCGTCGTCGACCACCGCCATCGGGTCCGAACCCATCTTGCAGGTACCGACGGGGTGGAAGATCGTCGTGCCGATATCGCCGGCCTTGCGGATGAGGTCTTCGTCGCTGTCGTACTGCGCGCCGGGCAGCATCTCTTCCGGCGCAAAGCGCGCCACGGCCCGGGCCTTCATCAAACGGCGGACATGGCGCAGCGAAGCGATGGCCACGCTGCGGTCTCCCTCGGTGGAAAGATAGTTCGGCCGGATTTTCGCCGCCTCATGCGGGTCGGACGATCCTATATGCACGGTACCTCGGCTTTCCGGGCGCAGATTGCAGACCGATACCGTCACTGCTGGAAACCGATGCAGCGGCTCGCCCAGGCGGTCGGTGCTCAGCGGTTGCACATGGTATTCGAGATCAGGTGTTTCGAGGCGTGGATCGCTCCTGGCGAAGATGCCGAGCTGGCTCGGCGCCATCGACAGCGGCCCGCTGCGCCTGAGCGCGTATTCGAGCCCCATCGACGCACGGCTGAACAGATTGTGATAGCGCTGGTTGAGCGTCGCGGTGTTGGCGACCTTGAAGACGGTGCGGATCTGCAGATGGTCCTGCAGATTTTCACCAACGCCCGGCAAGGCGTGGCGGACATCCACGCCAAGGCTCGAAAGCAGGTCCGGGCGGCCCACCCCCGACAGTTCGAGCAGCTTCGGCGAGTTGATGGCGCCGGCAGCGAGAATGGTCTGGCCGGCTGACACGCTGTGCAGGCCACCGTCTTTTCGGAACACCAGTCCGGTTGCGCGCCGGCCGTCGAATTCGAGCCGTTCCGTCTCCGCGCCGAGCACCACGCGCAGGTTCTCGCGCGCCGCAATACCGCGCAGGAACGCCTTCGAGGTGTTCCAGCGCACGCCCTTCCTCTGGTTGACCTCGAAATAGCCGGAGCCTTCATTGGTGCCGGTGTTGAAGTCGTCGGTGCGCGGAATGCCGAGTTCCTCGGCCGCGTCCCGGAAGGCGTCGAGGATCGGCCATGACAATCGCTGCCGTTCGACCCGCCACTCGCCGCCGCTTCCGTGCATGGCGCCCTTGCCGCCGTGATAATCTTCCGATTTGAGGAAATAAGGCAAGACATCGTCCCAGCCCCAGCCGGCATTGCCGGCCTGCCGCCAGCCGTCATAGTCGGCTGCCTGGCCGCGCATGTAGATCATGCCGTTGATCGATGAACAGCCGCCAAGAACCTTGCCGCGCGGATAGTTGAGGCTGCGCCCGTTGAGACCGGCTTCCGGCTCGGTCTTCATCATCCAGTCGGTGCGCGGGTTGCCCATGCAGAAGAGGTAGCCGATCGGGATATCGACCCAGTGATAACGGTCGCTGCCGCCGGCTTCTAGAAGCAGCACACTGTTGCGCGGATCGGCGGAGAGCCGGTTGGCGAGCACGCAGCCGGCGGAGCCGGCGCCGACAATGACATAGTCGTAGTCGCCGAACGGGGACGGTGAAGGTTCGCTCACGTGCGTGCCTGCTGTGCGGCGATGCGCTCCCACATCGGGGTCATCGCCTGGTTGATCTCGCCGTACAGTCGATACCGCCGTGCGTATGCGTCGGCAACCGCCTCGTTGGGTACAAGGTGCCGGGCGGCGGCCGTCATGGCCGCGGCGCCCGTGCTGTAGTCGGCGAAGATACCGACGCCGGTGCCCGCCGCAATTGCCGCTCCCAGGGCGCCGGTCTCGCGGCTGCGCGCCACGGTAACGGGTACGCCGAGCACATCGGCGAATATCTGCGGCCAGACCGTGCTGCGCGAGCCGCCGCCGGACAGCACCACCGCGTCGAAGTCGGCGCCCGCTTTGTGCAAGGTCTCGACATGGCGCTTGTGCTCGAAGGCGACGCCCTCGAACAGCGCGCGCAGCAGATGGGCCCGGCTGTGCCAGCCGGCGATACCGTAGAAGCCGGCGCGCGCATGGCCATTCTGCTGCGAGCCGTAGAGGAAGGGATGATAGATCGGGATGTCGCTGTTCGGATCGACGGAAGCGACGAGTTCGCTGCACAATTCGAACGGCGACTTGCCGGCTTCGCCGCCATGCTCGAGGAATTCGCGAACGATCCATTCGAGGTTGGCGGCCGAGGTCGCGCTGGATTCGATCGCCAGATAGCGCTGGCGATCGAAAGTCGACAGCATGAAAATCGAAGGGTCGCGGATCGGTTCGTCGGTGATCACCTGGTTGATGCTCCAGGTTCCGGCGATGACCGAGGCGGCACCGGTTCTGGTCACGCCCGAGCCGACCGCGCTGGCGACGACGTCGAACAGCCCGGCGATTACCGGCGTGCCGGCGCGCAGTCCCGTCAGGGTCGCCACCTCCTTGCTGACATGGCCGGCAATGTCGGCCGATTCCAGCACCGGCGGCAGCAGATCCATGCAATCATCGAGCCCATAGGCGGCAAGCAGATCCGGCTCGTAGCGCCGGTCCCGCATCTGCAGCAGGCCGCAACCTGACATGTCTGATGTATCGCTGCTGCGCGCGCCTGTCAGGCGGTTGACGACGAAATCCTTGCACAGGAAAACCGTGCCTATTTTGGCGAACAGGGCCGGAGAGAAGCGCTTGAGCCAGGCAAGCAGGGTTGGCGTCTGCGCCGCCCACGGCCGTTGCAGGCAGTGTGCATAGGTGCGGTCGCCGACATTTTGTTCGGCCCATTCGGCAACGATGCCGACCGCGCGCGTGTCGAGCGACTGAATGCCGATCAGCGGCGCACCCTCACGATCGAGCGCGTAGAGCCCGTTGCCATGGCCGGCGCAGCCGATGGCGACGATCTCGCCGGCGTCGATGCCGGCTTCAGCGATACATTGACCAATGACCGAAACCGCGTTGCGCCAGAGTTCGTCGAGGTCGCGCTCGACATGTCCGGGCTTTGGCATGGACGAGCGGCCGTCGCGGGCGGCAAGCGCCAGCTCGCGTCCCGACAGGTCGAAGAGGACGGCCTTGATGACGGTGTTGCCGGCATCGAGGCCGAGAATATACTTACCCATTGGCTCCTCCCGACGCCGCCTATGCCTGCTTGTACAGGTCCCAGGCGACGGCACCATCGGCATCATCGTGGATGATCGCCATCAGCCCCCGCACGACCGCGCTCGGATCGGCATGTTGGTAGATGTTGCGGCCATAGACCATGCCAAGCGCACCCTGTGCCATCAAGGCAGCCGACTTGTCGAACACGGCGCGCAGATCCTCCTTACCGCCGCCGCGCACCAGTACCGGGCAGCGCGCGACCTCGACGACACGGTGGAAATCGTTGGGGTCGGTGGTCGGATCGGCCTTGATGATATCGGCGCCCATCTCGCGGGCAAGCCGGGTCAAGGTGACGATCTTTTCGGCGTCGCCGTCGACCATGTAGCCGCCATGTTCGGCAACCGGCAGCATGGCCAGCGGCTCGATCATCAGCGGCAGGCCGTATTTCTCGCAGTCGGCACGCACACGGGCAATGTTCTGCACGCATTGCCGGAACAGGTCGGGCTCGTCGGGCAGCATGAACAGATTGACGACGACGCAAGCCGCATCCATTTCGATGGCGCCAAGCAAGGGCTCGGCCTCGTTCTGCAACACCGCCCACATCGCCCGGTGGCGTATCCTGTTGTAAGGATTGCCCATGTCGATGCGCATGACCAGCGCCGGCTTATCCTTGCCTGGTACGGACTGCAGCAGATCGGCCTGGCCGTAGTTCATCTGAATGGCGTCGGGGCCGGCCTTGACCAGCTGATTGACGACCCCAGCCATGTCTTCGAGACCGGCCAGGAAGCTCGGTTCGTTGCAGACGCCATGATCGATAGCCACGTCGAGGCAGCGGCCACCGCCGAACAGCCGGTTCATGCGGACTTTCTTGTTCACGCGCATAGGGCGCTCCTTTGGTGCGTCTGGAGATCGATGCCGTGCCGGTCGGCCAGCAAGGCGAGGAAGGTCGAGCATTCGGCGGCAGCCTGGTCGGCATTCCAGCCTTTGTGCGCCGCTAGCATGTCGAGAACGGCGTTGACGAGGTCGAAGCTGAGGCCGCCCGAAATGGCAATGGTGGTGCGGCGCAGGAACAGATCGGCAAGGCACTCGACATGCTCACGCTCGATGATGTGCCCGATCTCGCTTGCCGAATAGTCCGACTGCGGCAGCATCTGTTCGCCCGCCGGGTGCGAAACGAAGTCGCTGGCCGAGGTGCCGTAGCGCTGCAGAAGCGTGTGCGCGCGCTCGACCTGCAGGCCGTGCTCGGCGGCGAATGACGCGCACCAGGCCTCCGGGTCGGCCGGAAAGTCACGGCCGCCACCGACAGCCATGTCCTGCGTTTCCTTGCTGCGCGCGAGCCCCAATCGCTTCAACGCCATATCGGCTGCCAGCGCTCCAAATGAACGGAAAGTGGTCCACTTGCCGCCGATCATACAAAGCGTCGCCGGCAGATGCCCGCTCGCTTCGACGAACTCGCAAAAATGATCGCGCGGTATGCGGCTCGTAAAACTGTCTTCGCTGGCGGGCAAGGGACGTACCCCCGCGAAGCGGAACACGATCTGGTCGTCGGTAACCTTGATCGAGGGGAAGACGAAAGCGAGCGACTGCAGGATGTAGCGCTGCTCGTCCTCCTCGCAGCGGACTAGGTCCGGATCATCGACCCGGATGTCGGTCGAGCCGATCAGCACCTTGCCTAGATAGGGAAACAGGATGCAGATGCGGCCGTCCTCGTTCTCGTAATAGACCATGTGGCCGCCGAGTGCGGTGTAGAGTTCTGCATTGTCGACGATGAGATGCGAGCCCTTGGTGCCGCCCATCATCTTTGGGGCCGCGGCCCCGATGGCCTTGTTGGTCAGGTCGATCCAGCCGCCTGTGGCGTTGATGACCAGTTGCGCCCGCACCGGCAGTTCTTCGCCGGTCAGCGTGTCGGTAATGGCAAGGCCGGCGCCCGTCGACGACACCAACGCATAGTTCAAGGCGCGCGCGTTCGCCCCGCTTGCCGTGGCATCCAGCAGCATCTCCAGGCCGAGGCGTTCGGGCCGGCTCACCCAGGCGTCGTAGTAGGTCGCCGAGTTGCGGATCGCCGGATTGATCGCCGGCCATGTCTTCAGGGTCTCGGCTCGCCCCCTGAACCTGTGCGTCGGCATCAATCGCCGCGCGGAGGTGAACAGATCATACATGGCAAGGCCGGTCTTGATGACCAGCGCGCCGCGCCGGCTGGGCCGCCGCGTCAGCCCGAGGAAACGCACCGCGCCGTTGGCAAGACCCGAAAACATATCGAAGATCGGCACCGTCGTTGGCAACGGGGCCACATAGTGCGGCGCATTCCTCAGCAGGCGGTCGCGTTCGAGCAGCGATTCGCGCACCAGTTTGAATTCGCCGTTTTCGAGGTAGCGCAGGCCGCCATGCACCATGCGCGAAAGCGCGGCACTGGCACCGCCGCAAAAATCGCCCTTTTCCGCCAGCACGACATCGACCCCTTGCAAGGCCAGTTCGCGAAAGACGCTGATGCCGTTGATGCCGCCGCCGATGACGAGCACGGCAATGTCCGGCCGGTCGCGCAGAGCGGCTGTTGTTTGGCTACGGTTCATTGGACTGTTGCCTTTTTGCTCAGGCAACCATCGCCGTGAGATGCGCGGCTGCCGCCGCGTCGATCGCCGCAAGCTCGCTTGCCGCAAGCGTGATCGCGCCGGCCCGTGCATTGTCGAGCGCCTGTTCGGGATTGCGCGCGCCGCACAGGGCGAAAGTGATGCCCGGCTGGGCCAGCGTCCAGGCAATGACGATCTGAGCCATCGAGGCCTGGTGGTGGGCGGCAATCGGGGCGATGGCCTGCTTCAGCTTTGCGACCTTCTGCCGGTTGGCTGTGGAGAAGCGCGGATTGTCCTTGCGCTGGTCGTCGCCGCCGAATGTGCGGCCGGGGTCGACCGTGCCGGTGAGCAGGCCGAGCGCCAGGGAGGAGTAGCTGAGGGTGGCGATGTCATGGCGGCGGGTGATCGGCAGCAGGCTGTTCTCGATGTCGCGGTCAATCATCGAATAGCGTTCCTGGATCGCATCGAGCTGGCCGGCATCGATATAATGGCCGAGATCCTCGGCGCTGATATTGCTGGCGCCGATGGCGCGGATCTTACCGGCCGTCTTCAGTCTTTCCAGCACCGCCATCGTCTCGGCGATAGGCGTCGTCGGGTCCTGCCAATGGGTGATGTAGAGGTCGATATGATCGGTGCCGAGACGCCGCAGGCTCTGCTCGACCTCATAGGCAATGCCGTCGGCGCCGAGATAGCGATGCACCGGCTTGTCGTCCTGGTCGAAGAAATAGCCGCCCTTGCCCGAATGCCAGTTCAGCCCGCATTTGGTCGCGATCACCACTTTGTCGCGCTTGCCCTTGATGGCGGTACCGACGATCGCCTCGCTGCGGCCAAGGCCGTAGGCCGGTGCGGTGTCGATCAGGCTGAGGCCGGCGTCGATCGAGGCCTCTATCGCCCGCACGGACTCCTTCTCGTCGGTGCCGCCCCACATCCAGCCGCCAATCGCCCACGTGCCCAGGCCTACAGCCGACGCCGATATGCCGGACTTGCCGATCTGTCGCTGGATCTGTCGAGAATTCATGCTGCCTCCTGTTCGGCCAGCTCGAGGATCTGGAGCCCGGTGGCCTCGTCCGTGACGATGGTGTCGAGATGATTTCCGCGCATGGCGCTCAGGATCGGCGCGACCTTGCTGGGGCCGCTGGCGATGCCGATCGAGCGTGGGATGGTCGCGAACTCGTCAAGCGTCAGCGAGACCAGCGAACGGTTGAGCGAGTAGTTGCAGAGCTTGCCCTGGCGATCGATGAGATGAGCGAGTAGTTCGCCTGTCGCCCCGGACTTCTCGATCGCCTGGCGATCGGCGTTCGAGGACGGATGCAGATCGTAGTAGCTGGAATCGTCGGTCAGGATGGAGCCGACGCCCACCACCGCGACGTCGGCCTCGCGCGCCTTGCGAAACACGTCTGCGACGGAGCTGATCCCCATCAGCATCTCGCGCTGCTGCGCGGTATCGGCAAACAGCGGCGCATGGATCTGATAGGCGCGGCCGCCGAGCTTGTCGGCCATAAGCGAGGCAACGTGATTGACGTCGGTATAGTGCTTGCCCTGCACCAGCCCGGTGGCCGGGATGATCTCGACATCGTATCGGCGTCCCGGCTTGAGGCCGGCTACCAGCGCGCTGACGCCCTTGCCGCCGGTGATCGAGATGGTGTCGCCATCCTTGATGGTATCGAGCAGCAGTCGCGCCGCCGCCTCGCCGACCCGCTGCAGGGCTGTGTGAGGGTTTTCGGAGACCGACGGCACGACCACCGCCCGCTCGATACCGCCAAGCGCCACCAGCCGCGCTTCGAGGTCGACCAGGTGGTCGATCGGTGACTTGATCTTGATCTCGACGAGGCCGAGCTGGTGGCCGCGCTTGATCAGCCGGTTGACGGTGGCATGCGAGATGCCGAGTTCCCCGGCGATCTCGGCCTGGGTTTTGCCTTCGACATAATGCAGGACAAGCGCCTGGTGCATCTGGCGGACAGCGGCAATGTCGTCGCGGGTGTTGGGTGGGGCCATGGCCTTGTTCGGTGCCTTTGGAGTTCAGGACTTCTTGCGGTGCAGGAAGTGATCGATCGATACGGCTGCCAGCAGGATGCATCCCTTGATCATGTCCTGCCAATAGACTGAGATATCGAGCAGGATAAGCGAACTCGTCACCACCGAGAGCAGCGCCATGCCGAGGATCGCTCCGAAGATGGTGCCCGAGCCGCCATTCAGCGAGGCGCCGCCGATGACGGCCGCGGCAATGATGTTGAGTTCCATGCCGGCGCCGAAGGTCGGCGTCGCCGCGCCGAAGCGCGCCATGTAGATGACGCCGGCCAGTCCGGCGAGGGTCGAGCACAGCACCGTGACCCAGAACTTCACCTGATTGGTTCTGATGCCGGAGAACTGCGCGGCCTTCTCGTTGGAGCCGGTGTAGAAAACCTTGCGGAAGGCCGTGGCGCGGCGCAGCAGGTAGTCGAAGATCGCCACCACCACAACGAAGATCAGGATGACATAGGGGATGTTGTTGAAGCTGCCCTGACCGATGGCCTTGAAGGCCGGCGGCAGGGTGAACAGCGAAAGCGGCGTGCCCTTGGTGACGACCAGGCACATGCCGCGCACGATGACCATGGCCGCCAGCGACGTGATGAAATGATTGAGGCCTATCACCGTGACGAAGAAGCCCATCGCCGCGCCGATCAGTGCACTAACGCCAATGCCGATCAGGCTTGCCGTCCAGGGATCGAGGCCGGCGAGGAACAGCGCGCCGGAGACGACCATTGAGAAACACACGACCGAGCCGACGGAAAGGTCGATGCCGCCGACAATGAGCAGGATGGTCATGCCGACGACAACGATGCCTTCGATGGAAAAGCTCATCATCATGGCGCGGAAATTGCCCCATGTCAGGAAATGCGGCGAGGCGAAGCTCATGGCGATGCACAGCGCCAGGATGATGACGATCAGCCCGGCCTCGCGCATCGATGCGAGCTGAGCGAAATTGATGCGCCGCCCGGCGGCCTTGATCTCGGCGTGCACGAGCGCTTCTCCTGATTCCCTAGGCGACATTCTGAGCCTGCCTTTGAGTTGAACTGTCCTGAACGCCCGAGGCGAGCATGATGATGGCTTCCTCGCCGAGCTCGCCGGCTGTGAGTTCGCCGGCGATCCTGCCTTCGCGCACCACCAGGACGCGGTCGCACAAGCCGATCAGTTCCGGCAGTTCCGACGAGATGACGACGACGCCGACACCGCTGCCGGCAAGCTGGCGCAGCAGCCGATGGATCTCCACCTTGGCGCCGACATCGATGCCGCGTGTCGGTTCGTCCATGATGATGACCTTGGGGCTGACGGACAGCTGCTTGGCTATGGCGACCTTCTGCTGGTTGCCGCCGCTCAGCGTCGAGACGGCAGCCTCGATGCCGGCCATGCGCACGCCGAGCCTGCCGGTCAGTTCCCTCGCCTGACGATCCTCGGCCTTGCGATCGAGCAGGCCGAGTGGCCCGGTCACCCTGCCAAGGTCAAGCGCCGAGATGTTCGCCGCGATCGGCAGATCGAGGAACACGCCGGAGCCTTTGCGGTCTTCCGAAAGGTAGACCAGCCCCGCCTTGACCGCATCGCCATAGCCGCGCAGCCGCAGCTGCTTTCCGTCGAGTGCAACGGTTCCTGACGTCATTGGCCTGAGACCGCAGACCGTTTGCGCGATCTCGCTGCGGCCGGCGCCGATCAGGCCGCCTATGCCCAGAATTTCACCGGCGCGGAGCTGAAGATCGACGCCGGCGAAACGACGGCCGTCGGAAAGCCCCTCCACCGAGAGGAGCAGGCGCCCGGGCTCTTGCGGCGCCAGCTTGTCGGGGTAGAGCTGAGTGATTTCGCGGCCGACCATCTTGCGCACGACGTCATCGGGGGAAACGGCGGCAATCGCATCGGTCGCCACGTAGCGGCCATCGCGGAAGACGGTGACGCGGTCGCACAGTGAGAAGATCTCGGCCATGCGATGGCTGATATAGACCACCGAGATGCTGCGGTGCTTGAGCCCGCGCACGATCGAAAACAGGCGCTGCGCTTCGCTTTCGGTGAGCGCCGCGGTCGGCTCGTCGAGCATCAGCACCTTGCAGTCGAGCGTCAGCGCCTTGACGATCTCGACGAGCTGCTGGTTGGAAATGGAAAGGTCGGCGACCCTGGTGCGCACCGGAATGGGCGCGAGCAGGTTCATGACCTTCTGGGCATCGGCATAGAGCTTCTGGAAATTCATCAGCGGCGCGCGCCGGCTGTTGATCGCGGCCATGTAGATGTTTTCGGCGACCGTCGCATCCTGGCAGAGCGCGATCTCCTGGTGGACGAGCGCGATGCCGAGACGTTGGGCGGCCGCGGGTGAGAGGATCGAGAGCGGCTCGCCGTCGATCAGGATGTCGCCCTCGTCGGGCTGCAGCACACCGGCGATCATGTTCATCAACGTCGACTTGCCGGCGCCGTTCTCGCCGCACAGCGCATGGATTTCGCCGCGCCGCAGCTCGAACTTCACGTCGCTCAGCGCCTTGACCGGGCCGAACGCCTTGGACAGGCCACGGATTTCAAGAATGGGCGCCAGGGTCACGCCATGCTCCTGCGAAGGCGATTGCTGAGGAGGAAGGAGGCCGAAGCCTCCTTCCGATTTGGTCCGACTCTGCAAGGGTCGGGAACGAAAGATCGAGACTATTCCTCGATGCCCTTGGTGCCGCGACGCTTGAGATACTTGTCCCAGTAGAAGTCGTCCGCATTGTCCTTGGAGACGATGGAGAAACCATTGTCGACGAAGGGCACGCTCATCGGGTTGAAGCCCGAACGCTGGGCGTCGTTCATCGGATCGATCAGGCCAGGATGCTTGGCCATCCACAACAGCATGAAGCCCATATAGCCTTGCATGCCCTGATTGGGATTGACCGAGCCGAAGATCTCGCCGGCCTTGATCATGTCGAGAATCTTGGCATTGACGTCGGCGAGCATGACGCGGATCTTGCCGCCGCCTTCCTTGGCCGCCTGGGCAGCACCGATGGCCGAATTGGCCTCCGGCATGAACACGGCGCCGAGATCGGGATGCGCCTGGGCCAGGCTCAGAACCGCCTGATAGGCCTTGGTCGGATCCTGGTTCGAAGCGGCGCGG
Organism: Mesorhizobium sp. M0293; assembly: GCF_040321735.1. NCBI lineage: Bacteria > Pseudomonadati > Pseudomonadota > Alphaproteobacteria > Hyphomicrobiales > Phyllobacteriaceae > Mesorhizobium > Mesorhizobium sp. M0293. The sequence goes on along the minus strand of NZ_JAMYSA010000016.1, from coordinate 64,430 downwards.
CCGACCAGCTTCATGTCAGGCCATTTGGCTTCCATGCGGGCAACGAAAGCGTTGACGCGCTTGTCGTGATTGTCCTGACCGGGATTTTCCAGCACCGCATATTCGCCCTTGCCGTCCATCGCCTTGGCAACGGCGTCGGCGGCATAGGTGCCTTCGGCATTGTTATCGGAGGTGATGTAGGAGACGCGCTTGGAATTCGGCGAGTCGGCGGCGAAGGTCACCACCGCTGTGCCCTGCTCGATTGCGCGGTTGATCGGCTCGATGAACGGATCGGAGTTCATCGGGTGCACCAGTATGCCGGCCGGCTTCTGAGCCAGCGCCTGGTCGAAGGTCGCGATCTGCTTGTTGACGTCGTATTCGGGCGTACCCGTATAGGCGGTCTCGCAGCCGAACTGCTGGCCGGCCTGCTTGAACATTTCATAGACCGGGAACCAGTATTCGACGCCCGAGACCATGACGTTCATGACGTATTTTTCACCCGGCTCGCATTTGAACGGGTTGGGGGTTTCGGCGCGTGCTTGCATCGACCCAAAGCAGGTCGATGCAGCCGCCGCGATTGCGAGCGTGCTCAGAAATTTGCGCAAGTTTCCTCCCTTGGCCGAAGCCATCCTCAATGACCGTCGCAGGCGCTCAATGAGCGCTGCCGTATGGATTTGATGACGCCGACCTTCCTCCGAAAGCCGACGATCGGGACATTACAGCGCCGTTTCGTACTGTCAATATAATTCACATATTGAAATATATTTCACACCATACGCGCTACAAGACACCACACGTTCTGGTTCGATGAGGCCGGTCGCGGTTGGGGCCAAGGTCTCGCACTTTTTTGGCAAGGCCTTCTCGCTTGACGGCGAAGCGGAGATGGAATGTTGGAGGGACGTTCGCGGTGAGCCGATCGCCGGCAGCGCCTTCATAGTCTGGCGTCCGGTCGAGTGTTGGTGGCGTCTGCTCGGCTTGGAGCTTGACGCTCTCTCCCTGTCGTTAGGAATCCTGCGTTGGGCGGCAGGGCGACGCACGGACGAGCAAAAGCCGCTTCCGGTCAGCGACATGGGAATTGATCATGAAGGCTTTCCGGCCGGCTCGTTCCGAGACGCCCCCGAACGCAAACAGCCCGCCGGCATTTTGCCTGGCGGGCTGATTGTGATGTTGGTTGCGGGGACAGGATTTGAACCTGTGACCTTCAGGTTATGAGCCTGACGAGCTACCGGGCTGCTCCACCCCGCGTTACCTTTGGTATAAGCCGAGGCTTACAAATAGCATGGCTTACAAATAGGTAGATGGCTCACCAACTGAAAGGGCCGCTTACGCGGCCCGTGGTTCCCGTTGGCGGGCCTAATCATAAAGAGAAGATTTCTCTCACATCCGATGTGAGATCAACGTGCGTTTAGCAGACCTGGCAGCGACCTACTCTCCCGCGTCTTGAGACGAAGTACCATCAGCGCTGGAGCGTTTCACGGCCGAGTTCGGAATGGGATCGGGTGCAGCCGCTCCGCCATAACCACCAGGTCGGCAAAACGCACGTTGTTCGAGAAGCTGGGTTAGGGATTAGGCAGTAGGGAATAGTGAGTAGGGGATACCCGCTCGCTATAGGCCTGCGCCATTTGCCCGTCTTTCCGTGCCAAGGCGACGTTTTCTACAGGACGCTTCGGGCATAAGCCCGCAAGCGCGACTGCGCGTCGCCGGTTTTCCGGCGCCCTCGCGGAGCATAGGCCCGTTAGGGCCGCTCATGCGTAAGCGCTGATAGGACCATTTGACTTCGTCAAATGGGCATAAGGAATGAGAACGATCAAGCCGATCGAACTATTAGTACCGGTAAGCTTCAAGCGTTGCCGCTCTTCCACACCCGGCCTATCAACGTGGTCGTCTTCCACGGTTCTCAGGGAATACTCGTTTTAAGGTGGGTTTCCCGCTTAGATGCCTTCAGCGGTTATCCCGTCCGGATATAGCTACCCTGCTATGCGGCTGGCGCCACAACAGGTCCACCAGAGATCCGTCCATCCCGGTCCTCTCGTACTAGGGACAGATCCTTTCAATATTCCTACACCCACGGCAGATAGGGACCGAACTGTCTCACGACGTTCTGAACCCAACTCACGTACCGCTTTAAATGGCGAACAGCCATACCCTTGGGACCTGCTCCAGCCCCAGGATGCGATGAGTCGACATCGAGGTGCCAAACAACCCCGTCGATATGGACTCTTGGGGGTCATCAGCCTGTTATCCCCGGCGTACCTTTTATCCGTTGAGCGATGGCCCTTCCACGCGGGACCACCGGATCACTATGACCGACTTTCGTCTCTGCTCGACTTGTCAGTCTCGCAGTCAGGCAGGCTTATGCCATTGCACTCAGCGAACGATTTCCGACCGTTCTGAGCCCACCATCGCGCGCCTCCGTTACTCTTTAGGAGGCGACCGCCCCAGTCAAACTACCCACCATACATTGTCCCGGACCCGGATAACGGGCCGCGGTTAGACATCCATAGTAATAAGGGTGGTATTTCAAGGGTGGCTCCACCTGAGCTGGCGCCCAGGTTTCAAAGCCTACCACCTATCCTACACATGCCACTACGAATGCCAATGTAAAGCTATAGTAAAGGTGCACGGGGTCTTTCCGTCTAACCGCAGGAACCCCGCATCTTCACGGGGAATTCAATTTCACTGAGTCTATGCTGGAGACAGCGGGGAAGTCGTTACGCCATTCGTGCAGGTCGGAACTTACCCGACAAGGAATTTCGCTACCTTAGGACCGTTATAGTTACGGCCGCCGTTTACTGGGGCTTCGATTCAGAGCTTGCACCCCTCCTCTTAACCTTCCAGCACCGGGCAGGCGTCAGACCCTATACGTCGTCTTGCGACTTCGCAGAGCCCTGTGTTTTTGATAAACAGTCGCTACCCCCTGGTCTGTGCCACCCTCCTCTACTTGCGTAGAAAAGGGTCACGCTTCTTCCGAAGTTACGCGTGCAATTTGCCGAGTTCCTTCAGCATAGTTCTCTCAAGCGCCTTGGTATACTCTACCAGACCACCAGTGTCGGTTTCGGGTACGGTTTATAAGGAGGAGCTATTTCCTGGAACCACGCAGCAGCCCGTTCAATCCGATAAGATTGGACTACCTCAATGATCCGTCACTACCTCCAAGCCCACGAATATTAACGTGGTTCCCATCGACTACGCGTTTCCGCCTCGTCTTAGGGGCCGGCTAACCCTGCTCAGATTAGCTTTAAGCAGGAACCCTTGGTCTTTCGGCGGGGGAGTCTCTCACTCCCCTTACGTTACTCATGTCAGCATTCGCACTTCTGATACCTCCACCACCCCTCACGGGTATGGCTTCATCAGCTTACAGAACGCTCCGCTACCGCTTGGCCCTTGCGGACCAAACCCTAAGCTTCGGTGTATGGCTTTAGCCCCGTTACATTTTCGGCGCAAAGACCCTTATTTAGACCAGTGAGCTGTTACGCTTTCTTTAAATGATGGCTGCTTCTAAGCCAACATCCTGGTTGTTTTGGGATCCTCACATCCTTTCCCACTTAGCCATAACTTGGGGACCTTAGCTGTAGGTCAGGGTTGTTTCCCTTTTCACGACGGACGTTAGCACCCGCCGTGTGTCTGCCGACTAGTACTCCCAGGTATTCGGAGTTTGGTTAGGTTTGGTAATCCGGTGAGGACCCCTAGCCCATCCAGTGCTCTACCCCCTGGGGTATTCGGTCGACGCTCTACCTAAATAGATTTCGCGGAGAACCAGCTATTTCCGAGTTTGATTGGCCTTTCACCCCTAGCCACAAGTCATCCCGAACTATTGCAACAGTTATGGGTTCGGTCCTCCAGTAAGTGTTACCTTACCTTCAACCTGCTCATGGCTAGATCACTCGGTTTCGGGTCTAATGCGACGAACTGAACGCCCTATTCAGACTCGCTTTCGCTGCGCCTACACCTAGCGGTTTAAGCTTGCTCGTCACACTAAGTCGCTGACCCATTATACAAAAGGTACGTGGTCACCCAGGACGAACCTTGGGCTTCCACTGTTTGTAGGCAATCGGTTTCAGGTACTCTTTCACTCCCCTTGTCGGGGTGCTTTTCACCTTTCCCTCACGGTACTAGTTCGCTATCGGTCATGCACGAGTACTTAGGCTTGGAGGGTGGTCCCCCCAATTTCAGACAGGATTTCACGTGTCCCGCCTTACTCGAGGACGATTGATTGCATTACGCGTACGGGGCTGTCACCCACTATGGCCCTACTTTCCAGAAGGTTCCGCTTGTCTCTCAATCGCCACTGGCCTGGTCCGGGTTCGCTCGCCACTACTTCCGGAGTCTCGGTTGATGTCCTTTCCTACGGGTACTTAGATGTTTCAGTTCCCCGCGTTCGCCACTTTACCCCTATGTATTCAGGGTAAGTTACCTATTATCGATACTTGGAAACCACAGCAGCAAGTCGG
>NZ_JAMYSA010000016.1:52500-55000 GCF_040321735.1 Mesorhizobium sp. M0293 | reverse complement strand
GGCCCGTTAGGGCCGCTCATGCGTAAGCGCTGATAGGACCATTTGACTTCGTCAAATGGGCATAAGGAATGAGAACGATCAAGCCGATCGAACTATTAGTACCGGTAAGCTTCAAGCGTTGCCGCTCTTCCACACCCGGCCTATCAACGTGGTCGTCTTCCACGGTTCTCAGGGAATACTCGTTTTAAGGTGGGTTTCCCGCTTAGATGCCTTCAGCGGTTATCCCGTCCGGATATAGCTACCCTGCTATGCGGCTGGCGCCACAACAGGTCCACCAGAGATCCGTCCATCCCGGTCCTCTCGTACTAGGGACAGATCCTTTCAATATTCCTACACCCACGGCAGATAGGGACCGAACTGTCTCACGACGTTCTGAACCCAACTCACGTACCGCTTTAAATGGCGAACAGCCATACCCTTGGGACCTGCTCCAGCCCCAGGATGCGATGAGTCGACATCGAGGTGCCAAACAACCCCGTCGATATGGACTCTTGGGGGTCATCAGCCTGTTATCCCCGGCGTACCTTTTATCCGTTGAGCGATGGCCCTTCCACGCGGGACCACCGGATCACTATGACCGACTTTCGTCTCTGCTCGACTTGTCAGTCTCGCAGTCAGGCAGGCTTATGCCATTGCACTCAGCGAACGATTTCCGACCGTTCTGAGCCCACCATCGCGCGCCTCCGTTACTCTTTAGGAGGCGACCGCCCCAGTCAAACTACCCACCATACATTGTCCCGGACCCGGATAACGGGCCGCGGTTAGACATCCATAGTAATAAGGGTGGTATTTCAAGGGTGGCTCCACCTGAGCTGGCGCCCAGGTTTCAAAGCCTACCACCTATCCTACACATGCCACTACGAATGCCAATGTAAAGCTATAGTAAAGGTGCACGGGGTCTTTCCGTCTAACCGCAGGAACCCCGCATCTTCACGGGGAATTCAATTTCACTGAGTCTATGCTGGAGACAGCGGGGAAGTCGTTACGCCATTCGTGCAGGTCGGAACTTACCCGACAAGGAATTTCGCTACCTTAGGACCGTTATAGTTACGGCCGCCGTTTACTGGGGCTTCGATTCAGAGCTTGCACCCCTCCTCTTAACCTTCCAGCACCGGGCAGGCGTCAGACCCTATACGTCGTCTTGCGACTTCGCAGAGCCCTGTGTTTTTGATAAACAGTCGCTACCCCCTGGTCTGTGCCACCCTCCTCTACTTGCGTAGAAAAGGGTCACGCTTCTTCCGAAGTTACGCGTGCAATTTGCCGAGTTCCTTCAGCATAGTTCTCTCAAGCGCCTTGGTATACTCTACCAGACCACCAGTGTCGGTTTCGGGTACGGTTTATAAGGAGGAGCTATTTCCTGGAACCACGCAGCAGCCCGTTCAATCCGATAAGATTGGACTACCTCAATGATCCGTCACTACCTCCAAGCCCACGAATATTAACGTGGTTCCCATCGACTACGCGTTTCCGCCTCGTCTTAGGGGCCGGCTAACCCTGCTCAGATTAGCTTTAAGCAGGAACCCTTGGTCTTTCGGCGGGGGAGTCTCTCACTCCCCTTACGTTACTCATGTCAGCATTCGCACTTCTGATACCTCCACCACCCCTCACGGGTATGGCTTCATCAGCTTACAGAACGCTCCGCTACCGCTTGGCCCTTGCGGACCAAACCCTAAGCTTCGGTGTATGGCTTTAGCCCCGTTACATTTTCGGCGCAAAGACCCTTATTTAGACCAGTGAGCTGTTACGCTTTCTTTAAATGATGGCTGCTTCTAAGCCAACATCCTGGTTGTTTTGGGATCCTCACATCCTTTCCCACTTAGCCATAACTTGGGGACCTTAGCTGTAGGTCAGGGTTGTTTCCCTTTTCACGACGGACGTTAGCACCCGCCGTGTGTCTGCCGACTAGTACTCCCAGGTATTCGGAGTTTGGTTAGGTTTGGTAATCCGGTGAGGACCCCTAGCCCATCCAGTGCTCTACCCCCTGGGGTATTCGGTCGACGCTCTACCTAAATAGATTTCGCGGAGAACCAGCTATTTCCGAGTTTGATTGGCCTTTCACCCCTAGCCACAAGTCATCCCGAACTATTGCAACAGTTATGGGTTCGGTCCTCCAGTAAGTGTTACCTTACCTTCAACCTGCTCATGGCTAGATCACTCGGTTTCGGGTCTAATGCGACGAACTGAACGCCCTATTCAGACTCGCTTTCGCTGCGCCTACACCTAGCGGTTTAAGCTTGCTCGTCACACTAAGTCGCTGACCCATTATACAAAAGGTACGTGGTCACCCAGGACGAACCTTGGGCTTCCACTGTTTGTAGGCAATCGGTTTCAGGTACTCTTTCACTCCCCTTGTCGGGGTGCTTTTCACCTTTCCCTCACGGTACTAGTTCGCTATCGGTCATGCACGAGTACTTAGGCTTGGAGGGTGGTCCCCCCAATTTCAGACAGGATTTCACGTGTCCCGCCTTACTCGAGGACGATTGATTGCATTACGCGTACG
>NZ_JAMYSA010000016.1:0-47500 GCF_040321735.1 Mesorhizobium sp. M0293 | reverse complement strand
ATGCACACCGGCACCGATTGGGCTGCTCCTATCGGATCGCCGATCATCGCCGCTGGCAATGGTGTCGTTGAGAAGGCGGGTTGGGCCGGCGGCTATGGCAAGCAGATCATCCTGCGCCATGCCAACGGCTACGAGACATCATACAATCACCAGAGCGCCTTTGCTAAAGGCATCGAACCCGGCGCCCGCGTGCGCCAGGGGCAGATCATTGGTTATCTCGGCCAGACCGGTCTCTCCACCGGTCCGCACCTCCACTACGAGTTGATCGTCAACGGCACCAAAGTCGATTCGATGCGCGTCCGGCTGCCGGTCGGCAAGGTGCTGAAAGGTGACGATCTCGTCGCTTTCAAACGTGAACGCGAGCGCATCGACGAACTGTTGAAGCAGGAAGACAGCGATTCGCTGAAGGTTGCGAGTGCCAAGATCGACGGTTGATCCGTCGGCTTTCTGGCTTTGCCGATTTCTCAGCCTTGCGGATTTTCGGCATGCTGCGGCCATGGCAGCCGTTGGCCGGAAATGGTCGTCCAGGCGATGACAGCCGCAAGCAGGCAAAGCAGCGCGGTCACCGAAGAGACCGCGGCAAACGCTGCGTCGCTGGCGGCAAGCCTTGCCGCGTCGACGGCCGGCGCAAGCGCAACCGTTGCCGGTTCGCCATAGCCCGGCACGCCGGGCGTTTCATTGCCATCCAGTGTATGTGCATAGACCCAGGCGGCAAGCGAGCCCATCGCCGCCACCGCGATCAGGCCGCCGATGCGCGAGACGGCATTGTTGATGCCGGATGCCGCACCCGTATCCTTGTCTTCCACCGCCGTCATGATCGCGGTCGACAGTGGCGACACGACCAGCGCCATGCCGAGCCCCATCAGCGCCATCAGCGGGAATGTTCCCGTCCAGAAATTGTGGATGCCGGCATGGGCAAGCAAGGCAAGTCCGGCAAAGGCGAAAGCCACCACAAGGCTGCCGCTGGCGATCGGAAAACGCGGGCCGATCCGGTCCGACAGCTGGCCGACCGGTCCTGATAGAAGTGCGATCGATGCCGACAGCGGCACGAAGATGAAGCCAACCTCGGCCGTGCTCAGTCCCCAGCCGGCGATCAGCAGCATCGGCAGATAGAAAAGATTGGCCGACAGCGCGAAATAGAGGAAAAACGTCGCGACATTGGCGCCGGCGAAAGCGCCGACGCGAAACAGGCTGAGGTCGATCATCGGCTCGCGCTGCCGAAGCTCGAAGACGATGAAGACAGCCAGCAATACGACGCCGGCGGCAATGCTCGGCCCGGCCATGTGGCCCTCACCGCTGGCGCTCATCGAGGTCAGCCCGTAGGCGAGCGCACCGAAGGCCAATGTCGCGAGTGCGGCACCGCCGAGGTCCAGGCTGCGTTTCTCGGTCGGCGTATCGGCTGGAACCTTGGCCAGCAGGAGATAGATCGAGATAAGGCCGAGCGGCAGGTTGATGGCGAAGATCGCCCGCCAGATGCCGTCGCCGAAAGCCGACAGCACGAAGCCGCCGAACACCGGGCCAAGTGCCGTGGTCAGCGCCGAAGCCGCCGCCCAGATGCCGATAGCGCGGCCGCGTTCCTTTTTCGGGTAGGCCTTGGCGATGATGGCGAGGCTGCCCGGCACCATGATGGCCGCACCAATGCCCTGCACGGCGCGAAATGCGATCAGCACAATTGCATTCGGCGCCAGCGCGCAGGCAAGCGAAGCGGTAATGAACAGTGCAATGCCGGCCACGAAGGCGCGGCGCAGCCCGAATCGATCGCCAGCGGCACCGCCGGCAAGGATCAGCGCCGATAGCGTCAACGCATAGGCGTTGGAAATCCACTGTGCCTCGGCAAGGCTGGCGCCAAGATTGACGCGGATCGCCGGCGTGGCGATGGCCAGGATCGAACCGTCGATGAAGCCGAGCGCCGAAGCCAGGATGGCCGCGATCAGCACAAATCGCCGCTGCGCTTGCGGACAGAACGTGCCGTTCGTGGCCGGACTGGTCAGCGGGACGGCGGCAGCTGCGCTTGGTGAATGCATGGAACCTTGCTTAGACCTCCGGTGCAACGGCAACAACCGGCCAGCGGTCTGCTATCCTTGAAACCAGCCCACATTGCCGGGATTGCGCCTGTTCTGATGCAAACGGCGGCAGCCATGTTAGGTTTCCTGGAAACTTGCAAACGGGGAAGACATCGATGAGGCGGCCACTTGAAGCATCGGCGGAGGGACGCGGCCGTATCGTCGGCATCACCGACGGGGTGTTTGCCATCGCGCTCACCCTGATCGTTCTCGAAATCAGGGTGCCGGCGCACGAAGCAATCCATTCCGAACGCGACCTGCTTGCCGCGATCGCGGCACTGGCGCCACGTTTCCTGACCTACGCCTTGAGCTTCCTGACGCTGACCATCTTCTGGTTCGGCCAGCAGGCTCAGCATGGCCTGATCGCCAGATCCGACCGACGGCTTGCCACGCTGAACCTCTGCTTTCTCGGCTTCATCGCCCTGCTGCTGTTCTCGACCGACCTTTTGGCCGACTTCCTCGAGTTCAGAATCGCGGTGCTCGTCTATTGGCTCAATCTGCTGATGCTCGGCGTCACGCTGTTCGCCAGCTGGCGCTATGCGGAGAAAAACGGCTTTTTGGCAGAGGACGTCGATGCGGAAACCAAACGCACGGTCTATCTGCGCATCGTCAAGGCGCAAATCCTGTGGGCGATCGGCGCCGCACTGTCATTCGTCAATCCCTTGCTCGGCATCGGCTTCATCCTGGTCGTGCAGTTGATCTATGCCGCCGCACTTCGGAGTTCACTGCTGCGCAAAATCATCGGCTGAAGGTCCGCCGACAAACTCCACCGTCACACCCGGCGACACCAGCTTGGCCAGTTCACGAGCATCCCAGTTGGTCAGGCGCACGCAGCCATGGCTTTCGGTCTTGCCGATCTTCGATGGGTCCGGCGTGCCGTGAATGCCGTAGGTCGGCTTGTCCAGGGCGATCCAGACCGAGCCGACAGGACCGTTCGGGCCCGGCGGAATGGTCAGGATCTTGTTGTTTTGACCCTGCTTGAAATTGATGCTGGGGTTGTAGGTGTAGTTCGGATCGAGCGCGACGCGCGATACCGCATGCGTGCCGGACGGTGACGGCGTATCCGACGAGCCGATGGTGGCGGGATAGGCTGCCACCAGCCTGCCGCCGGCATCATAGGCGAAAACCTCTTTCTTGTCCTTGTCGGCGACGATGCGGGCCACCGGCGTCGAGACCAGCCTGCCGAAATTGGCGACTTTGATGATCGTGCCGGGGCGATTGAAGTTGATGTCCGGGTTGAGCGCCTTGAGATAATTCTCGTCCATGTGGAAGCGCTCCGCCAGAGCTTCAGTCACAGACGTATAGCCCATGCGGTCGAGCTGCGCCTTCTGGCTGTAGTCTTCCGGGATCGAGGCGACATACGGGCCGGCCGCATCCTCCGGCGTGATCGTGTAGTTGGCGAAAGCGTCGCCGCCGGATTGCGCCAGTGCCGCCTGGATGCCGACCGCATCGGTCGATCGCAGATTGCTGCCGGTGATCTGGTTGTAGGCGGCGAGCGCCTTGTCGACGTTCGAACCGAAACGCCCGTCGATGACGCCAGGCGAAGCGCCACCCCGGTCGAGTAGCACCTGCAGCGCTGCGACGTCCTCGCGCGCTCCCAGCGAAAGCGACGGCTCAATGGTCTTGCCGCCGATCTTCGGCGGCAGTGCCGCCTGATCCCCGGGCATGGTCTGTTCGGTCGGTGCCGCAGGCTGACCAGGGTCTATCGAGGCCTCGTCCAGCGGCTGACGCGTTATGATCTGCGGCTCTGCCGGCTGGGGTGCATCGGGATAATTGTTGTCGTAGCTGCCATCGTCCTGCAGTGGCGGCGGATAGGCTTCCACGGAATTGTCACTGTTGGGATCGTATTCGTCCGCCGGCGGCGGGATGACCCGGCCTTCCTCTTCCAGCTGCTTGCGGCGGAACCGCGCCATGTCTTCCGGATCGTCGAGATAGTAGCGGTCATTGTCATCGGGGGCGCGGCCCAGTTCGCGCAGCCGTGTCTCGCGACGCAGCACGCGGCGGTCGAGCCGCGTCTGCGGCGGCTGGATGGCGATGACCTTGCCGGTATCGGCATCGACAATGACGCGGTTGCCCCTGGCGTCGTAGTAAATGTCCACATTGCCGTCCTGCGCGAGCAGGATGCCACCGTCATTGGCGGCGCGGACGATCGGTGGTGCGCTGTCCTGCGTCGGCGCAGCGAGGGAATTCGAAGACAAAAACCCGCCGGCAAGTACCGAAAGGGTGAAGATCGTGCGCAGCATGGTGGCGAAGCTCTCCGGTCCGTAATTGCCGCCGCCCGGCGTTGTCCCTGTAAGGCGAACCCCTTCGCCAGCAAACCATTTGCCCAGCCTATGGTTCCAATATGAACCGGGCATGAAGATGGCGGTTTCCCGGCACCTCGACGAATATTGGCTAGCCTGCGGCAAGCCCCAATTCCTTGCGCGCCTGCTTCGTCAGCTTCAGGGCGACAAGGCGATGGCTCTCGCGCAGATAGTCTTTCAGCGCAGCATCATCCATGCTCTGGCTTGTCCGACGCTGGATCCATGTCATGCCGCGCGAGGCAAGATAGGGCGCGGGTCGCAGGCCCGGCTGCTCCTTGAGCACATCATAGGCGATTTCGGAGCATTTGAAGGTAACGAAGAGCTGCTGGCCTTGGTCCCAGCCGCCGATCGCGAAGACCTTGGCTCCGACCTTCCAGACATGGGCTCCGCCCCACTGGACGACATGGCTCGTCGCAGGCAGCGATGCGCAGAAGCCGTTATAGTCGTCCAGCGTCATCCCCGCCCCCGTTTATATGAAAAAAGCCGCGCGTCCAGGATGGACGCGCGGCGTTGGATCAGGCTGCCGCTTCCGCCGCGACGATCGTCGGCTTGGAGCGGAAATTCAGCCGGTCGGAACCGGCTGTCACCTTGACGGTAGAGCCGTCGAGGATGTCGCCGAGCAGGATCTTCTCCGCCAGCGGGTCCTGCAGTTCCTTCTGCATCACCCGCTTCAGCGGCCGCGCGCCATAGGCCGGGTCGTAACCCTTGGCCGCCAGCCAGTCGATCGACTCCTGGTCCAGCGACAGCGTGATCTTGCGATCGACGAGCAGGCTTTCCAGCCGCTTGAGCTGGATCTCGACGATGCGGCCCATATCCTGCCGGCGCAGCCGGTGGAACAGGATCACCTCGTCGACGCGGTTGAGGAACTCCGGCCGGAACGACGCCCTGACGACATTCATCACCTCGTCGCGAACCTCATCGACATCCTGGCCCTCGCCGAGATTGACGAGATATTCAGCACCCAGGTTCGACGTCATGATGATCAGCGTGTTGCGGAAGTCGACCGTGCGGCCCTGCCCGTCGGTTAGGCGGCCGTCATCGAGCACCTGCAACAGCACGTTGAAGACATCCGGATGCGCCTTCTCGATCTCGTCGAACAGCACGACCTGATAGGGTCGCCGCCGCACCGCTTCGGTCAGCGCGCCGCCTTCCTCATAGCCGACATAGCCGGGAGGCGCGCCGATCAGCCGGGCAACCGAGTGCTTCTCCATGAACTCCGACATATCGATGCGCACCATCGCGCTCTCGTCGTCGAACAGGAAGCTCGCCAGCGCCTTGGTCAGTTCGGTCTTGCCGACGCCTGTCGGCCCGAGGAACATGAACGAGCCGATCGGCCGGTTCGGATCCTGCAAGCCGGCACGAGCCCGACGCACAGCCTTCGAGACAGCCTGCACCGCCTCACCCTGGCCGACCACACGCTTGCCGATCTCGTCTTCCATGCGCAGCAGCTTGTCGCGCTCGCCCTGCAGCATCTTGTCGACCGGAATGCCGGTCCAGCGCGAGACGATATGGGCGACATGGTCGGGCTGGACCACTTCTTCGACCATGCCGACCTTGCCGTCCTGGGTTTCGGCCACCTTCAGCTTCTTTTCCAGTTCCGGGATCTTGCCATAGGCAAGCTCGCCGGCGCGTTGGAATTCACCCTTGCGCTGGGCAATGGCGAGGTCGTTGCGCGCCTCGTCGAGCTGCTTCTTGAGATCGGCGGCGAGCCCGAGCTTCTGCTTCTCGGCCTGCCACTTGGCGGTGATCTCGGTCGATTCCTCTTCAAGGCCGACGAGTTCCTTTTCCAAACGGGCGAGCCGGTCCTTCGAGGCATCGTCGGTCTCGACCTTCAGCGCCTCGCGCTCGATCTTGAGCTGCATGATACGGCGATCGATCTCATCCAGTGCTTCGGGCTTGGAATCGACCTGCATGCGCAGCCGCGATGCGGCTTCGTCGACGAGGTCGATCGCCTTGTCGGGCAGGAAGCGGTCGGCGATGTAGCGGTTGGACAGCGTCGCCGCCGCCACCAGCGCCGAATCCGAAATGCGCACCTTGTGGTGCTGCTCGTATTTTTCCTTCAGGCCGCGCAGGATCGAAACGGTGTCTTCCACCGTCGGCTCATCGACGAAAACCGGCTGGAAACGGCGGGCAAGGGCTGCATCCTTCTCGACATGCTTGCGATACTCATCGAGCGTGGTGGCGCCGACGCAGTGCAATTCACCGCGCGCAAGCGCCGGCTTCAACAGGTTCGACGCATCCATGGCGCCGTCCGCCTTGCCGGCGCCCACCAGCGTGTGCATCTCGTCGATGAACAGGATGATGTTGCCATTGGTCGAAGTAACTTCGGAGAGCACGGCCTTCAGCCGCTCCTCGAACTCGCCGCGATATTTGGCGCCGGCGATCAGCGCGCCCATGTCGAGCGCCATCAACTGCTTGTCCTTCAGCGATTCCGGCACGTCACCATTGACGATGCGCAGCGCCAGGCCCTCGGCGATCGCCGTCTTGCCGACACCCGGTTCGCCGATCAGCACCGGATTGTTCTTGGTGCGGCGCGACAGCACCTGGATGGTGCGGCGGATCTCGTCGTCACGACCAATGACCGGATCTAGCTTGCCGGCACGCGCATCCGCGGTCAGGTCACGCGCATATTTCTTCAACGCGTCATAGCCCTGTTCGGCACTCGCCGAATCGGCGGTGCGGCCCTTGCGGACGTCGTTGATGACCTGGTTGAGCGCCTGCGCGGTAACGCCGGCTTTGGCCAGGATGTCAGCCGTCTTGGCCGATTTCTCCATGGCAAGCGCCTGCAGCAGCCGCTCGACCGTGACAAAGCTGTCACCAGCCTTCTTCGCCAGCTCCTCGGCGGTCGAGAACACTTTTGCCAGCGGCTGCGCCAGATAGAGCTGGCCATTGCCGCCCTCGACCTTGGGCATCGCCTCGAGCGCCGTCTCGACGCCAAGCTTGACGTCGCGGACGTTGCCACCGGCGCGCTCGATCAGCGACGCGGCCAAGCCCTCGTCATCGTCGACGAGCACTTTCAGGATGTGTTCAGGCGTGAATTGCTGGTGGTTGCGGGAGAGCGCCATTGTCTGCGCGGACTGGATGAAGCCGCGCACGCGCTCTGAGTATTTCTCAAGGTTCATATTTGTCTCCTTCCATCACCGGCCCGCTTTGCGGCACCGGATCAGATTGCGGTGACGGACCCGCCCATTCGAGCCGGATCCAGTTGAGGCTGATATGGTGCACAGGTCCCGAACCCTCAAGACGTCTCGATATCGGCAACCGCATAATATTGCACAGCCGCCCAAAACAAAAACGGCGGAGATTTCTCCCCGCCGCTCAACGTCTTGACGTGTCGTTCGATCAGTTGTCGATATCGACACTGGCCGGTTCGGCGTTGCCGCTGTCGACCGGGGCCGCAGCCACCTCGCCGGCTTCGGCATTGCCGCCACCGCCCTCAACCTGATCTGCGTTGACGCGCGGCCGGCGCGGACGCCTCGGGCGACGGGCAGCACCGCTTTCGGCGGCCGCCTCGTTGAGTTCGGCCCGTGCGGCAAGACCTGCCGGCGACAGGTTCTCGAACAACGGAGCAGGTTCGGCCGCCGCAACGGACTCGGTCGGCGAAGCGGCTTCGCCCTGAATTGCGGGCTCGTTGCTCTGGGGCTGACCACCTTGCTCGGCGGACGATGAATAGTCGCGCTGACCGCTCTGGCCGTAACCGCCATTGGGGCGACGATCACGATGGCGGCCACCATTGTTGCGACCGCTATTGTCGCGCCCGCTATTGTCACGCCCACTATTGTCGCGATTGTCGCGGCCACCTTCCCGGTTGAGCGCAACCTCGGCCGGCATGCCTTCGATGACCGGCTGCGGGCCGGCGCCATGGTTGATCACCGGCACCTGGGCATCGGAAACAGTGTTGCTGTTGTTGCCGGTGTTGCCGGCATTGTCGAAATCGTCGCGATCCTCGTCGCCGTCATCGTCGAAGTCATCGCGATTCTGCTGCGTGTTCTGGATCGGCATCTGTGCCTGTGCGGCCGCGATGATGCGATTGTAGTGTTCGGCATGCTGGAGATAATTCTCCGCCATGACCCGATCGCCGGAGCTTTGCGCATCACGGGCAAGGGTGGCGTATTTTTCGGCGATCTGCTGAGCCGAACCGCGGATCTTCACGTCCGGGCCGTTGCTCTCGTAGTTGCGCGTCAGGGGATTCGGCCCCTTGCGGTTGTTGTTGTTATTATTATTATTGTTATTGTTACCACCGCCGCCGCTGTTGTTACGACCGCGCATGCGCCTGTTCTGCTGTTGTGGCCTCATCAAACTCTCTTCATTTTGAAATTTTCGAAAACTCTTCACGAACGGAGGCGCTCATGCAGCCAGCCGTTTCGTCTCTTCACCGGCGTTCGCCCGCATCAATTGCGTTGGCGCCACGTGCCATCCTGTTCCGGTTACATCACTTGCCGGACGATTCCCGCACGAAGCTTGGGCATCGTTTGCGCAAGAAGGCAGCTATTTCCAAGGAAAACCGAATCGCTAAGAGCACTGCCTGCTTCGTCTCATCCGGTTAAGGCGACCCTAGCCGCATTCCCCGGCATTGCCAAGCGCTTTTTTGCACTGCGTCAAGGCTTTACCCTTTCAAAGACAAGAACCCTGTCGTTTCCGCCAAAATCCCGAAAAGCACCGCCCGACACGTAGCCGGCAGCAGTGAATATCTCCGAAACTTGGTTGTGCTGCGTGTGGCCGATCTCGACCGCAATCCTGCCTTCAGTTTCCAAAAACCTCGCCGCCTCGGCGGCGATGATCCTATAGGGGTTCAGACCGTCCGCGCCGCCATCCAAGGCCAAGCGCGGGTCGAAATTGCGGACTTCGTCCTGCAGATTTCCAATGTCTTCGGAGGGTATATAGGGAGGGTTTGCGGCAATTACATGGTACCGGCCAGAAACTTTTTCGAACCAGTCCGACTGGAGCCCAGTGAACCGCCCTGCAAGGCCCAGTTGCCCGGCATTGCGGGTCGCCGTCGCCAGCGCGCCCGCGGACAGATCGACGCCGGTGGCGATCGCGCCTGGCACGGCGCTGAGCAGCGCCAGCGCAATGGCGCCGGTGCCGGTGCCAAGATCGAGGATGCGGCATGTGCCCTCCCGCGCCGCAACTGCCTTGACGAAGGGCAACATCGCCTCGACCAGCGTTTCGGTATCCGGCCGCGGCTCCAACGTTTCCGGCGATAGCGACAGCCGCAAGCCGTAAAATTCACGATAGCCGAGGATGCGATGCACCGGCTCGCCGCCGGCGCGGCGTCGCAAGGCGGCATCGATTTCGGCGACGACGCCAGCGTCGACCTTGCGTTCGGGGGCCGCGATGGCTTGCGTGCGCGTGGTGCCGGAAAAATGCTCGCCGATCAGCCTCGCATCGAGCGCCGGATCGTCGATGGCGGCAGCGGCAAGCCGAGCCTGCGCTTCCCGCAGCAACTGCCCCAGCGTCTCGGGCAGTTGATCAGCCATCGATGCCGATGTCGGCGAGCAGCTTCGACTGGTGATCGGCGATCAGTGCGTTGATGATCTCGTCGAGTTCGCCCATCATCACCCGGTCGAGCTTGTAGAGCGTCAGGTTGATGCGGTGGTCGGTGACGCGGCCTTGCGGGAAATTATAGGTGCGGATGCGTTCCGAGCGGTCGCCGGAACCGACCTGCGACTTGCGCGATTCGGAACGCTCCTCGTCGGCCTTGCCGCGTTCCAGGTCATAGAGGCGGGCGCGCAGGATCTGCATGGCCTTCGCCCGGTTCTGGTGTTGCGACTTTTCCGCCTGCACCACCATGATGCCGGTCGGCAAATGGGTGATCCGGACAGCCGAATCGGTGGTGTTGACGTGCTGGCCGCCCGAGCCCGAAGCGCGCATCGTGTCGATGCGGATGTCTTCGGCCCTGATGTCGATGTCGACCTCTTCGGCTTCCGGCAGCACCGCGACGGTGGCGGCCGAGGTGTGGATACGCCCGCTCGCCTCGGTCGCCGGCACCCGCTGCACGCGGTGCACGCCGGATTCGAATTTCAGGTGCGCAAAGACGCCCTTGCCCGACACCGTGGCGATGATTTCCTTGTAGCCGCCTGCATCGCCGTCGCTGGCCGACACCGTCTCGAAACGCCAGCCGCGTTCGGCGGCGTATCGCTCATACATGCGAAACAGGTCGCCGGCGAAAAGGGCGGCTTCATCGCCGCCGGTACCAGCGCGAATTTCGAGAATGGCGTTCTTGTCGTCGGCGGCATCCCTGGGCAACAGCAGGATCTGGATGTCCCTCTGCAGCGCCTCGATGCGTTCCTCGACCTCCGGCAGCTCGGCCTCGGCGAGCGCCCGCATCTCGGCATCGGTGCCCTTGTCGGCAAGCATGGCTTCGAGGTCGGCCTGCTCATGCTCGGCCAGGCGCAGTGCCCTGACCTTGGCCACCATGTCCTGGATTTCGGCATATTCGGACGCCATCCGCACATAGGCGTCCGGCGCCGGGCCGGCCGACATCTGCGCTTCGAGCATCTCGAAACGCTTGACGACTTGATCCATACGATCGCGGGGCAGGTTGACCATGATGAGGCTGTTATAATGGGATCGAGCGGTCGTCGGCAAAGGCCTGCAGCAGCGCCCGCATCGGCAGCCCCTGCGCCGGCGCCATCAGGTTGTCGTCGAAGAATGCCTCCAACTCATCCAGCGGCAGTTCCGTCAGCATCGCCTTGACCGGGCCGATCGAGGCCGGCGACATCGAGATCGAGCGGAAGCCGAGGCCGATCAGCGCCATCGCCGAGATAGGTTTTCCGGCGAGTTCGCCGCACAGGGTCACCGGCGTGTGGTTGCGGACACCGGCATCGGCGATCTGCTTCAGGACGCGCAGGAACGGCGCCGACAGCGTGTCGAAGCGGTTGGCCAGTTGCGTGTTGCCGCGGTCGACAGCCATGACGAACTGGAACAGGTCGTTCGAACCGACCGAGACGAAATCGACCGCTTTCATCAATTCGTCGAGCTGGAACAAGAGCGACGGCACTTCCAGCATGGCGCCCAGCTTCAGGCTGGTCGGCAAATGATGGGCAAAACGCGACAGGTGCCGCACCTCGCGATCGATGATCTCGCGCGCCTGGGCGATCTCGCCGAGCTCGGTCACCATCGGCAGCATCAGCTTGAGCTCACGTCCGCCGCTGGCTTTGAGCAGGGCACGGATCTGGGTGCGCAGCAAACCCGGCCGGTCAAGCGTCAGGCGGATCGCCCGCCAGCCGAGCGCCGGATTCTCTTCCTGGATAGAGCCCTTGAAGTAGGGCAGCACCTTGTCGCCGCCAATATCGATGGTGCGGAAGGTGACCGGCTTGCCGCGCGCTGCCTCGAGCACGTCGCGGTAAAGCTTTTCCTGGGCCTCGGCACGGGGAAAGGTCGAGGCGACCATGAATTGCAGTTCGGTGCGGAACAGGCCGATGCCGGCCGCACCCGCCTCGGCCAGCTGCGGCAGGTCGACGGCAAGACCAGCGTTCATCAACAGGTCGACCTGGACGCCATCCCTCGTCGTCGACGGCTTCTTGCGCAGCTCGCGATAGACCTCTTGCCGGCGCGCCCGGAAACGCACCTTTTCGGCATAGGCGGCTTCAAGATCGGCCTGCGGCCGCAAATGGATCACGCCCTCTTCGCCATCGACGATAATGGCGTCGCCGTTTTCCGCCATGGAAACGGCGCCCTTCATCTGGCCGGCGACAGGGATGCCCATGGCGCGCGCGACGATGACGACGTGGCTGGTCGCAGCGCCGTCCTCGAGCACCAGCCCGCGCATCTTGTCCCGGGGATAGTCGAGCAGTTCGGCGGCCCCCATCGAACGGGCAACGATAATGGCGTCCTTCGGCAGCGATGCGGCGACATCCTCCGGCCCGCGTCCCATCAGCTGGCGCAGCAGCCGGTTGGCAAGGTCGTCGAAATCGCTCATCCGCTCGCGCAAATAGGGATCGGTCATGTGCAGCATGCGGGCGCGCATGTCGCTCTGCACCTTTTCCACGGCAGCCTCGGCGGTCAGGCCGTTGCGGATCGCCTCTTCCAGCCGGCGCACCCAGCCGCGGTCGTTGGCGAACATGCGATAGGCTTCCAGAACCTGACGATGCTCGCCCTCGAAGGCGACGTCGCGGCGCTCCAGCATGTCGTCGATGGAGAGCCTGAGCGAACCTAGCGAGGTTTCGAGCCGGCGAACCTCTTCCTCGCTGTCCTCGTTGAACAGATTGGTGACGACGATGCGCGGCTCGTGCAGCACCACATGGCCAAGTCCGACGCCTTCATTGAAGGACAGGCCGGTAAAGCTGACCGGGCGGCGCAGATCGAGTTCAAGGCCAGGCCTGGTCAGCCGCGCCAGATCGCCGGTGGCGATCATCTCGGCGATGACCATCGCGGTGGTTTCCAGCGCCTCGACCTCGTCGTCGCGGTAATGGCGCATGGTCTTGTTCTGCACCACCAGCACGCCCAGCGTGCGCCCTGCCCGCAGCACCGGCACGCCGAGGAAGGAGTTGTAGATCTCTTCTCCGGTCTCCGGCAGGTAGGCGAAGGCCGGGTGTTCCTGCGCATTGGAAAGGTTGAGCGGCCGTGCGCTCGCCGCGATCGTGCCGACCAGGCCCTGCCCCAGCCTGAGCTGCGCCAGGTGGACGGCGTTCGGGTTCAAACCCTCGGTGGCGTAGAGTTCGAGCACCGAATCGGCGCGCAGCACATAGAGCGAGCATACTTCGGCGACCATGTTGGAGGCGATATCGCGCACGATCCGGTCAAGCCGCTCCTGCGGCTCCAGCGGCTCTTGCATGAGCTCGCGGAGCCGTTTGAGCAAAACGCGCGGGCCACTGGCCTGATCACGCATCGCGGCTTCTTCTCCAATGGACATTCTGCCCGTCGCAGTTTCCACTGCGACCGGCGCACACGCAACAACTCAAATCGTTCTCGCTACTGCTTATCCAGACCGTAGACGGAATGCAAAGTACGAACCGCAAGTTCGGTGTACGGACCGTCGATCAGGATCGAAATCTTGATCTCGGAGGTCGTGATGGCGCGGATGTTGATCGACTTGTCGGCCAGCGCCTTGAAAGCGGTGGCTGCGACGCCGGCATGGCTCCTCATGCCGATGCCGATGACCGAAACCTTCGACATGCCGGCTTCCGACTGCACGACATCGTAGCCGATCTCGGCTTTCAGCCGTTCAAGCACGGCTAGCGCCTTGTCGACATCGCCCGATGGCACGGTAAAGGTCATGTCGGTGAACTTGCCGTCCTCGGAAATGTTCTGGACGATCATGTCGACATTGATGTTGGCTTCGGCCAGCGGCCCGAAGATGCCGGCGGCAACGCCCGGCCGGTCGCCGACCCGGCGCAGCGAAATCTGCGCTTCGTCCTTGGCGTAGGCAATTCCGGTGACGACCTGCTGTTCCACGATCTCTTCCTCGTCGCAAATGAGCGTTCCGGGCGGATTGAGCAAATCCCCCATTCCGGGCGCATCGGGATCGTCGAAGGACGACCGCACGAAGGTACGCACCCTGTGCACCATGGCAAGCTCGACCGAACGCACCTGCAGAACCTTGGCGCCGAGCGAGGCCATTTCAAGCATTTCCTCGAACGAGATCTTGGCCAGCCGCCGCGCCTTGGGCTCGATGCGCGGATCGGTGGTGTAGACCCCGTCGACGTCGGTGTAGATGTCGCAACGATCGGCCTTGACCGCCGCCGCGATGGCGACCGCACTGGTATCGGAGCCACCGCGGCCAAGCGTGGCGATACGATTGTCCGGGCCGATGCCCTGGAAACCGGCGATCACCGCCACCTGGCCCTCGCCGAAGCGCTTGATCAGGAACGCGCCGTCGATGTCGAGGATGCGCGCCGCGCCATGCGCATTGTCGGTCTTGATTGGGATCTGCCAGCCCTGCCAGGAGCGTGCATGCACGCCCATGTTCTGCAGGGTGATTGCCAGAAGGCCGGCCGTGACCTGTTCGCCGGAAGCGACCACCGCGTCATATTCGCGTGCATCGTGCATCGGCGAGGCTTCGCGCGTCCAGCCGACCAGTTCGTTGGTCTTGCCGGACATCGCCGAAACGACCACCGCCACCTCATGGCCGGCATCGACCTCGCGTTTGACGTGACGCGCCACATTGCGGATGCGGGCGATGTCGGCGACGGAGGTTCCGCCGAATTTCATCACGATGCGCGCCATGGAAGCGAAATGCCTTTGACTGAAGCCGGACCCCAGCCCAAAAGCGGGAATCCCGAAAAGCGGGAGGCCGGCTGACGCCGGCCGCTGAATGCGCGGCCTCCTTAGCCAAATGATGAAGGTTTCGCAAGGCTGGCGGCGGATTGCCGGCTTCAAGAAGACGGCATATTGCGTTCCGACGCCGCGCCGCTTACGAAATGTTGCCCCGGGGGAATTCCTTTTGGCTCAGCATTACAGATGATTGCTCGTCTTCGACGCGCCATGCGATGGCAATCGCTCCCGCTCATCATTGGCTTCGCGGTGTTGGCGCTGATCGTCGGCAGCCGTGCCATGCTGGTCGAGGGCCAGAGGGCCAATCGCGCCGCCGCGCGCGAGGCAATCGAGTACCAGGAATTGCTTTCCGGCCTGCTTTCGCTGGCGCAAGACGCGGAGAGCGGCCAGCGCGGCTATCTGCTGACCGGCGAGAAATCCTATCTCGAACCCTATCGACGGGCTGTGAGCGCAATTCCGGGGCAATTTGCACGCATCGACAGCATGACGGCCCCGGACGACCAAATCGTCCAGCAGATCAACCACATCAAGGACGCGCTTTCGCAAATGCAGGCTGAACTGGCCGAGACGATTGTGCTGTACGACCAGGGCAATGCGACGAAGGCGCTGGATCTGGTCCGCAGCGGCCAGGGCAAGGCTGTCATGGACGAAATCCGGACCAGCATGGATAAGATCCGACGCATCGGCGCCGCCGCCGTCGCCGCGCGCGACGACCATACCGACCAGGTCGAAATCTGGCTGCGCGTCGGTTCGCTGGCGGCGCTGCTGGCGATCTTCCTGCTTGCCGCCTACACGATCAGGCAATCGCGCCGCCGCTTCCGCGAGGTGGTGGCCGCCCAGGAAGAACTGATGCGCAAGAACATCGCGCTCGGCCATGAGATCCAGACGCGCGAAAAGGCCGAATCCCAGATCCGCCAGATGCAGAAGATGGAAGCGGTCGGTCAACTCACAGGCGGTATCGCCCACGATTTCAACAACATGCTGGCGGTGATCATCAGTGCCATGAACCTCGCCCAGCGCAAGTTGGCGCGCGGCGAGCACGACATCGCAAAATTCATCGAGGCGGCGGTCGACGCGGCAAACCGTGCTGCCAACCTGACGGCCCGGCTGCTCGCCTTCTCACGCCAGCAGCCGCTGGCGCCGCAGATCGTCGACGCCAACCGCCTGCTGACCGGAATGTCGGACCTCATCCGGCGGGCGCTCGGCGAAGTCATTCGCATCGAAACCGTGCTGGCGGGCGGCTTGTGGAAGATCCATGCCGACCCGAGCCAGATCGAGAACGCCATTCTCAACCTCGCCGTCAACGCGCGTGACGCCATGGGCGATGGCGGCAGGCTGACCATCGAGACCGCCAACAGCCATCTCGACGACAGCTACGCCGTTACCCATGCCGATGTCGAGGCCGGCCAGTACGTGATGATAGCCGTCAGCGACACCGGTTCGGGCATGGCCCCCGAAATCATAGCCAAGGCCTTCGAGCCCTTTTTCACCACCAAGCCGGTCAACAAGGGTACCGGCCTGGGACTGAGCCAGGTGTTCGGTTTCGTCAAACAGTCGGGTGGCCACGTCAAGATTTATTCGGAACCCGGCGAAGGCACGACGGTCAAGATCTACTTGCCGCGATTCTTCGACCCGCAGGAGCCTGTCGTGCCGAGCGGGCGCGGCGGGAACCCCGCGGCACCTGCCACCGAAACGATCCTTGTCGTCGAGGACGATGCCCAGGTGCGTGCCTCCACCACGGATGCCATGCGCGAACTCGGCTACGCCGTCATCGATGCCGCAAGCGGCCAGGAAGCGTTGCAGAAGCTGGCGGAAAACCCCGGCATCGCACTTCTGTTCACCGATATCGTCATGCCGGTCATGAACGGCCGCAAGCTGGCGGAAGAAGCGGTCGCGCGCATGCCTTGGCTGAAAGTGATCTTCACCACCGGCTTCACCCGAAACGCCGTGGTTCACAACGGCGTGCTCGACCATGACGTGCATTTCCTGGCCAAGCCCTTCACCATCGAGCAGTTGGCGGCGAAACTGCGCGACGTGCTGGACACGAAACAAGGCACACCGGAATAATCTCGCCGGCCGCGACAGCGGGACGCCGGACCTCAAGCCACGCTTTTGCTGGCCTTGGCCTGTTGCCGGTCCGCATGCGCGTTGCCCAACCCGACGACGACGCGGTCACGCCCGTCAGCCTTTGCCTGATAGAGCGCGCGATCCGCGGCGTTGACGATCTCCGCCCATGAGGCGCCAAGCTCCGGAAAGGCAGCCACCCCGAATGACGCGGTAATGGTGCCAAGCGTGCGGCCGCGATGAGCGAGATGAAGCTGCTTGATCGCTTTTCGCAGCGCCTCGGCACGCTCGGCGCCATCCGCCAGCGAAGTCGCCGGCATCATCAGGGCGAATTCCTCGCCGCCATAGCGTGACACCACGTCACTTTCCCTGGCATGGTCGAGCAGCGTGCCGGCGACCTGCTTGAGGACAAGATCCCCGGCTTCATGGCCGAACGTGTCGTTGAACTGCTTGAAATGATCGACATCGAGCATGATCATCGCCAGGGGCTGTTCGGAACGCTCCATGCGCCTCAGTTCGCGACTGCTTGTCTCTTCGAGATAGCGGCGATTGTAGAGCCCGGTATTCGGGTCACGGATCGATTGTTGCCGCAGCGTTTCGCGCAGGCGCAAATTGGCGAGCGCCAATGCCAGCGTATCGACGACACCACGCAGGATCTGCTGCCGCTCGGCCAGCCAGCCCGGCCTGTCAACGGCATCTGGTTCGCACAGATGCACAATGCCAAGCGTCTCCCCCTGCGCCGCCAGAGGCATACAGACATAGCCGCGGCCGCCATTCTCGGTGATGTGGTTGCAGCGCGGCGTCAGCATGCCGGGGCCGGCAACATGCTCCTGGCCGCGCCGCAGCGCCCAGCAATCTTCCGGCGCAAATTGGCCAACGCTAGAACGGACGGCCCCCCAATGCGCCATCTCCTCGACCAGATTGCGCGAGGCACTGGTCAGATGAACGGTCCCGCTCAATCCACCAAAGAAGTCGGGCATGGCCGAACCGACGACGGAAAACGCCTCCTTGAAGGTGACGCAAGCCTGCAGCAGCTCGCCGAGTTTGACCAGGCGGGTCGTTGCCTGGGACGTTTCCTTCAGTTCGCGGTTCAGCGTCGCCATTTCCTCGGCGCGATCGCTGACCGCCCTTTCGGCGCTGCGCAACTCGCTGATGTCGCTCAACGTCAGCACGATGCCGCCATCGGAGCGATTGAGCGGATTGCAGCTGGCAATCACCGGCAGGTACGATCCGTCCGGTTTTGCCAGCCGCACCTCCGCCTGATGTCGACGGCCCGTGCTCAGCGCCAGTTCGACCGGCGATGTTCCCTGCGCCAGCCTGTCTCCCGACAGCCCTCTGATATCGAGGATCGACGACCAATTCTGCCCCTCGACCTTGTCGTTGCGCCGCCCGACGATCTCGGCGGCAGCCGGATTGACCGAGACGATCTGGCCACTGCCGTTGATGACGGCGATGCCCTCGGCAACGGTGCGGACAATATCCTCGATATAGGCCTTTTGCTCGACGAGCTGCGCACGCGAGGATTCGAGTTCGGATGCCATGCGGTCGAACCCTTGCGCCAATTGGCCGAACTCGTCATTGGCGATACGGCCGATGCGCGCCCCGGCGTCGCCCCGCGCCAGCGATTCGATGCCGCGGTTGAGACCGGAAAGACCGGCGCCAAAGCCGCGCAGCAAAAGGAAAGCCGAGAGCGCGGAAAGCAGCACGGCGGCCGCGGTGCACAGGCCGACAAGCCAGAGCACGTTGTTGGTGCGCTCCTGGGCAGCGCGCAGCAGCGGCGTGTACTCGAACAGGACCGCGCCGACGGTCTGGTCGGCGGCATCCTTGATCGGCACTGCAACCAGATTGATCGCTTCTGATACGTCGGCGCTGCTTTCGACGAAGTCGCGCGGCTCGCCGTCATCGAGCGTGCGGCCGACTTCATTGCCGCGATCATGATCGAAGGCGGTTCCGACGTTCTGTTCCTCACCCGGGATATCCGCCAGGATGATCTTGCCGCGATCGACCACGACGAGGTCGCGTTTCGAGCCACTGTGCTGCGAGGTCACGAATTCACGCAACGCTTCGGGTCTCTCGAACAACGGACGTGGCGTATCGGCGGCCTTGAAGGCGATCGCCGCCGCCAGTTGCCGTGCAACGCTTGTCGCCTCAGCCAGTGCACCGGATCTGGTCAGCGATATCTGGGAGACTATAGCAATGCCGCCCACAAGGCCGATCAAGGCCACAGCGCTCGACAAAGCTGTGATAATCTGGGTCTTGATCCGCACCAAGCCATCCTATTCCAGGAAGCAATGTATATGCCGAATTTCGGTCGTGCGTCAGGAAACCGCCAACCTCGTAAATTTGATGTTAAGAATCCTGGTCGACCGCGTCTCCAGCAAGATACCCGGCACCGAGGGATGCTGGGTCAGCCTGTGGTGGCTCTCCACAGGCCGGGATAGTCGACTACAAACCCGTGCGGCGAAACCTCGAGGACTTCGTCATAGCCGAACATGGGCGCCGCGTAGGCATAGCGAACCTCGTCGAGACGGCGGTAACTCTGTTCGAGGCGCACCAGCTTGAGCTCGGGGAAGGTCAGGTAGGCGGCCGGGGCGGGCGTCGCCTCGCCGATGCCGAGGTCGAACCGGCGGATCGCCAGCAGGTTCGACGCCGGCGTGAACCCGAGGTCGACGTCGACGAGGCCGGCGACATCCCGTTGAACTTCGCCGTTCAGCGTCCACTGGCCGTCGGAACCGCGTTCGATCGCGTAATGCAGCTTGCGCGTGCCGAGAAAGCCGTCGACCCGCGCCGTTCGTGTGCGCCAGCCGGCGTCGCAATCCACCTCATAGACAAGGCAACACGGCTCGCCGTCCTGGATGAAGACGGCTTGCCCCGTGATGCTGTACCCGCCATCCGTCTGCGAAAGCAGGCAGGCATCGTGGCCCTCCAGGTCCAGCCGGCGCCAGAGGATCGAAGCCGTTTCCTGTTTCATTCGTCGTTTCCTTCGAACTTAAAGCCTGTCCTCTTTTCGCCCAGCGGGCCAATTGTGTTTCGATGAGGTGCCCGACAGGTGACATGTCCTGACAGACCTGTTGCTTTGGCAGCATCGAAAATTGTTGCCTTGACATTCGCGGTCTCACGCCCGACTTCCTAGCGCATGGCGCCGAAATCGGAGTCGATTTCGGAAAGGATCATGCGCAGAATCTAAAGTGCTACGGCGTCCTTCGCACGTCCAAAGGACGCGCGGCGCTGTAGTGTCGAGGAGACCAACCGATGCCAGAGCCCCGACGATCGACGATCGATGCCGCAGAAGTAGAGCGCTTCTCCGCCCTCGCCGCCGAATGGTGGAACCCGAACGGCAAGTTCCGTCCGCTGCACAAATTCAATCCGGTTCGGCTCGCCTATATACGCGACCAGGTGGCAGCGCGCTTTGGCCGTGATCCGCGCGCGGCAAGACCTTTCGAGGGCCTGCGCATCCTCGACATCGGCTGCGGCGGCGGCCTGTTGTGCGAGCCGATGGCGCGGCTTGGCGCCGAGGTGGTGGGCGCGGACGCCTCCGAAACAAACATCGAAGTGGCGAAGCTGCACGCGGCCGAGGGTAATGTCAGCATCGATTATCGCGCCACGACGGCCGAGGACCTTGCCGACGCCGGCGAGAAATTCGACGTCATTCTCAACATGGAAGTGGTCGAGCATGTCGCCGACATCGACCTGTTCGTCGCCAAATGCGGCGAAATGGTCCGGCCTGGCGGCATCATGTTCGTGGCCACCATCAACCGCACGCTGAAGGCGCTCGGGCTGGCCATCATCGGCGCTGAATATGTGCTGCGCTGGCTGCCGCGCGGCACCCATCAATTCGGCAAGCTGGTGCGCCCGGAAGAGCTTGAGAAGGCGCTGGGCGGCGCCGGCCTGACCGTGATCGACCGCACTGGCGTCACTTACAATCCGCTTGCCGACCGCTGGTCGCGCTCGAAGGACATGGACGTCAACTACATGGTCCTGGCGGAAAAAGTCTCGGTCTGATCCTGCACGCCTTTGCTGGAATTGCTCCAGGGTCCTAGGCGTCGAGAGGCCGATAGCCGCCGCGCCAGTAGATGAGCGCCTGGCCGGCATCGCTGGTGCGCACGGCCTCGACCGAACCAATGACGATGGAATGCGTGCCGCGATCGATCATCTCGTCGAGGCTGCAGTCGAAGGCTGCCACCGCATCCGAAAGCAATAAAGCTCCGGTCTTGAGCGTCGTCCATTCGGCGCCCTCATAGCGGTCCTTGCCCTTGATGCCGCCAAAGCCGGAGAACCGCTCGGCAACGCGCTGATGCTGTGGGCCAAGCGAGTTCACGCCGAAATGCCGATAACGTTCGATCACCGGCCACGTCGACGACGACCGGTTGACACAGGCAATCACCTTGGGCGGCTCGGCCGACAGCGAGACGACCGAAATGACCACCAGGCCGGAGCGGTCCTCGCCGGTGCCGGCCGTGATGACGCTGACATTGCCGACAATCAGCCGCATCGCGGCGCGAAAATCCGCGACATCGACAGGAGTTCCCGTAAGAACCTTTGCTTCGGTCATGGCTTGCTCCAAATTTGCGACAAAACAAAAAGAAGTAGAGCGGTTTGGCGTTTTCGTGAACGATGAACCGCTCTACGCCGCCGACTGCATGGCGGCCGCTGCGATGCGGGTGCCCCGCTGCTCGAGGATGGGCAGGACGGTATCGCGAAAATATGGGAATTCCTCGACATAGTCGACGAAGGACAGCGTCGAGCCGCGAAATCCGGCCTCGTGCAAGGCGGTGATCCCATCGGCGACCTGTTCGGGCGTGCCGGTGAGCGGGAAGCCGCCATGGCCCACCGCCATACGGTCGCGAATGAGCGCCAGGAGGTCATGCGGAAACGACTGCGCATGGGCAAATTGCAGCCGCACCAGATTGTCGACCGCCGCCCAGTCGGCATTGGTGCGGCCGAAATACTCGAGATAGTCCGTCGCTTCCTTCTCGGTCGGCCGGCAGACGACATGGGCGAAGGTCAGCACGTCGACGGTGCTGCCGGCGGCGATCGCCTGTTGTTTGAGTGCCGCGATCTCGTCCTTGGAGCGTGACAGGTCGATTGCCGGCGTGAACAGGAAATCGGCATTGCGGACCGCGAATTTGCGCCCTTCTTCCGAGCCGGCGGCGTTGAGGATCGGCAGGCGCGCCGACGGGCGCGGATCGCCAAGCACGTTCTTCAGCTTGAAATAGGTGCCGTCCCAGTCGAACGCCTCGGTGCGATCCCACAGCGCCCTGACGATATCGAACCATTCCTGCGCATAGCCGTATCGCGTGATGTGATCGTCGGGCAGCGTCAGCCCGAGCGCTTCATATTCCGGCTTGTTCCAGCCGGCGACGATGTTGAGGCCGATCCGGCCGCGGCTGATCTGGTCGATCGTCGCCAATTGCTTGGCGACCACGACTGGGTGATTGGCCGCGGTGTGGGTGGTGGCGAAAACCGTGATGTTGCGGGTCAGCGCCAAGAGCCCGGCGGCCCAGGTGATCGTCTCCAGCACATTGCCGTGGAAATTGGTCTCGCCGCCATAGCCGATCCAGCGGGCGATCGGCAGCATGAAATCGATGCCGGCCTCGTCGAGCAGCTGCGCCAGCCGCAGATTGTTGTCCCAGGAACTGACCCATCGTTCGGGGACCTTGGTGACGGTCATGCCGCCGGAACAATTGGACGCGAAGGTTCCGAGAAAGAAGGGCTGCGCATTGGCCGCGGTCTTGTCGAGCATGCTCATTGGTCGTGTTCTCCTCATTTTATGATTATATTTTATAATAGAAAGTCTGTCATAAAATCATATGGACGCAATCGGCCGGATCGGCGCATGCTGCCGTGCGGGGAGACATGATGACCGACCGGCGCAAACCTTTGGAAACGCAAGCCAAGCTGCTGGATCGCGGCTGGCATCTGGCGCGGACACCGCTCGAAATCGACGTTGCCGAAATCGAATATGCGCTGATGCGCTCCTATGAGGCGTTCGGCCGCTGGCAGGCCGAATGCCTGGCGACGGTGATCGAGTTTTCCGCCAGTGGGCCGGAAAATGCGCTGCTGCACATCATCAGGATGAACGACCGGCCAAAGAGCATCCGCGACCTGGCGCAGATGACCAACCGCGACGACATTCCCAACATCCAGTACAGCCTGCGCAAATTGCTCAAGGGCGGCCTTGTCAAGCGAACCGGCAGCGGCAGGGCCGGCGTCACCTACGAGGTCACGCCGCTTGGGTTTCGCGTGACCGAACGCTATGCCGACATCCGTTCCGTCCTGCTCATCGAAGCGGTGACGCGCGTTCCGGAGATGGCGGCGAAGCTCGAGGAAGCGGCGCGCACGCTCGAACTGATGACCGGCATCTATGAGCAGGCGGCCCGTGCCGCGGCCACTCACCGACGCCGGCATCCAAGGCCGGAACCCGGCGGTGAAGAGAACGAAACCGGCGCCAGTTGAGGCGCCAAGGCCTCACGCCGCCTGGCTTTGCGCCTTCATGCTGGTCTGGCCTTGCGCCCTGGTGGTGATGAACACGCCGGCGGTGATGATGACCGCACCCGCCCAGGTCAGCAGCTGATAGTGCTCGCCGAGGAAGATCGTGCCGGCAAACAAGCCGACAGCCGCCGCCACATAACCGATCTGGCTGAGATAGACCGGACCGCCGACCGCCTGCAGCCGGAAGAAGAAGGCGAACATCGCCGACGCCGACGCAGCCTGCGCGACGACGACCAACGGCACGCCGCCGAGGGGAGCGAAGGCCTTGACGCCGAACAGAGCGAGAATGCCGACAAACAGCATCGCTGCCGATGCCAAATGGCTGCCGACGGCAAGCTCGATCGGGCCGGTGCCCTGGGGCCAATCGACCGTGCGGTAGATGTTGCCGGCGGCAAGGCTGACCGGGATCAGCAGCCCCATCACCACCCAGAACAAGTCGGCCGGCTGACCGGCCTCGCCGCGCGTCACCGCCACCATGACGGCGCCGACAAAGCCGATGGCGATGCCGACAATGCCCAGCATGTTCGGGCGCCGGACACGCAGCAGGATCGAGAACACCAGCGTGATCACCGGCGACAGCGTGAACATGATGCCGGTGTAGCCGGCGCCAAGATGCGGAATGGCCGAGAACATCAGGAGATTGGGCACGGCATAGGACACCGCCGCGGTGACGAAGAAATAGCGCAATTTGTGCGCCGTGAGCCGGACACGCTGGCCGCGAGCCAAGAGCACGCACAGCAAGACGCCGCCGGCGCCGAGCGAGATGACGAAAGCCCAGACCATGGCCGGCACGCCGGCAGCCGTAGCGAGCTTGCCGAAGGGCAGTGTCAGGCCGAGCAGGCCGCCGGTGACGACCAGCAGTCCGAGTGCCGAATCCCAGAGAAATTTCATCATCGAACCCTGTCGCGAGCGGCCCTTGGCCAGCATTGCATCTTGCAGTAAGATAATGGAAAGATTCTTAACGTCAAGATATATGATGGTGAGACAGTTGGACAGGGCAGCAAGAGCGATCGAACAATGGAAGCGGGAGCGGCCCGACCTGGATGTCTCGCCGATGGCCGTGCTCGGGCGGCTGAACGAGGCCGCCTCGCTGATCGCCCGCGAGCGGCTCGCGCCGCTGTTTGCCCGTTATGGATTGCAGTCGGGAGAGTTCGATGTGCTGGCAACGCTGCGCCGCTCGGGCTCACCTTACGCGCTGACGCCGACCGCTCTCTACGAAGCGACGATGGTGACGTCCGGCGCCATGACCAACCGGCTCGACCGGCTAGAAACGTCCGGATTGATCCTGCGCGGTCCGCACCCCAACGATCGGCGCGGCATTGTGGTACGGTTGACCGAAAAGGGACTCGCTTTGATCGACGAGGCAGTTACCGCCCACGTTGCCAACGAGCACAAGATTCTGGCGAGCCTGACGCAGGCAGAGAAGGAAGCGCTCTCTCGGCTGCTTGAAAAGCTGATCGGCAGCGTCAGCTAGCCGCTCAGTTGCGGTCGTCCGGAAACACCGGAATCGGCATGAACTCGACGCCGTCCTCGGCCAGGCTCCTGGCCTCGTCCAGCGTCGCCTCGCCATAGATGCCGCGCGGGTCGCTTTCGCCAAAATGGATTTTTCGCGCCTCTTCGGCGAACTTGTCACCGACATAGTCGGCATTCTCGCGCACCTTCTCGGCCATCGCCTTGAGCTGCGCCAAAGCCTGCTTTTGCGCCTCGCCCATGGCGAGCGCGATCGTTTCCTGCTTGCGCGCCGTGGAGACGGCCGGCGCCATCAGCGCTTTCTGCACCTTGTGCGAGCCGCAGGTCGGGCAATCGACAAAGCCGCGCTTCTTCTGGGTATCGAAATCTTCGTTGCTGCGAAACCAGCCTTCGAATTCGTGTTCATGCTCGCAGATCAGGGCAAAACGGATCAAGAGGCTGCACCCCTGAGACGCGGCGCCTCGCCCGAGCCGTTGACGGCAAAATCCCGCGCATTTTTCAAATTGGGGATCTTCTTGCGCGCGGCAAGCGACTGCGCCGGGTCGATCTCGGCGACGATCACTGCCGGCTCGTCATGTGCGGCTTCCGCGATGATACGGCCCCACGGATCGACGATCAGCGAATGGCCATAGGTCTCGCGGCCGTCTTCATGCAGGCCACCTTGCGCGGCGGCGACGACATAGGCGCCGTTCTCGATGGCGCGCGCCCTGAGCAGCACATGCCAGTGCGCCTCGCCCGTCTGGCGGGTGAAGGCGGCAGGTACGGAAAGCAGGTCCGCGCCGGCCAGCGCCTCGGCGCGGAACAATTGCGGGAAGCGCAAATCGTAGCAAACCGCGAAGCCCAGTTTCGCGTCCTCGATCTCGGCCACGACGGCCTCAGTTCCTGGTTCATAGGCGGCGGATTCGCGCCAGCTCTCGCCATTGTCGAGATCGACATCGAACATGTGGATCTTGTCGTAGGTAGCGAGCGTCGCGCCATCCGGCCCGAACAGCAGCGCCCGGTTGGCGAGCTTGCCATCAGTGCGCGCGATGGCGGTCGAGCCGATATGCAGGAAGACGCCGAGCTCCTTGGCAAGTCTGCGCGCGGTCGCGACGACGACATCCTTGTCCTCCGACGTGAAGGATGCGGCGCGGGCTTGCCTGTCGCGGATCAGCGCGCCGGTCATCTCCGGCGTCTGGATGTAGGTCGCACCTTGGCCAGCAGCCTCACGCACCAGCCGTTCGAGATCAACCGCGTTGCGCTCCGGGCTCTCGCCTGAACGCATCTGGATCGCAGCGGCCTTGAAAACACCCATCGTCATATCCTCAAATCGTCGCGCTGTTGGCGAGCAACCTGTCCAGCCGGCCTTCGGCCTCCAGGTCGTGCAGGTCGTCGCAACCGCCGACATGCGTATCGCCGATGAAAATCTGCGGAAAGGTCGAGCGGCCGTGGGCGCGGGAGATCATCTCCTGGCGCAGTTCCGGCGAGAAGGAGGCATCGTGCTCGGTAAAGGCAACGCCCTTGCGCTCCAGCAGCCGCTTGGCCGCCGTGCAATAGCCGCACATCATGCGGGTGTAGATGGTGACATCGACCATGACGAATTTCCACTGTTCGTTGCCGACTTATATAGTCGCGGACTCGTCCGCCCGGAAGTCCCCCGGCAACACACGGGCAAAGGTCAGCACATCGACGGCGGCCGCACCTCCCCTCTTCAGCGCTTTGGTGGCGGAACGGACAGTGGCGCCGGTGGTGTAGACATCGTCGATCAAAAGCACCCTGCGGCCGGCGATCTCGATTTCCGCCTCGGCGGGCACGCGAAAGGCGGCCCGCACATTCTCTTCGCGCTCGCTACGCTCCAGCCCGACCTGCTGGCGGGTGAGTTTCACGCGCCGCACCGCCGAAGGAGCGAAGGGCAATTCACTGAGCGCCGAGACCGCCCTTGCCAGTTCCGCCGACTGGTTGAACCGCCGCCTGAAAAAGCGCCGCCAGTGCAGCGGCACCGGCACCACCACATCCGCTTCGGCGATGAGATCGGCGCCCGCGCGCACCATCCAGCGCGCCATCCACGGCGCGAGATCCGTGCGATCCTGGTATTTCAGCCCCTGCACCATCTGGCGAGCGACACCGGAATAGGCCACCGCCGCCCGCGCCCGCTCGAACGGTGGTGGATCGGCAATGGCCTCGGCGGACAGAAAGCCTTCGCCCATATGGTGGGTGAACGGCGTGCCCATCACCGGGCACCATGGCCGTTCCAGCAGCCTGAGCTTCGGCCAGCAGGCGCCACACAGCACGCCGGGCTGCGAGACATGCCGGCGGCAACCGGCGCAGACAGGCGGAAACAGGATGCGCGCCGGCAAGCCGAGGGCTGACCGGGCGAAACGCTTGATCTCGCTGGGCTTGATCTTGGACATCGGATCGGCCACGTGGTTGGTTCTCCGTGCCAGGTATACCAACTATATCAGGGCGTGGACAAACAAGGATCTGCCTGTTGCAGCCGATAATGGATACCTCTCTGTGGCTGGCGCACAAGCGGCGCGCGCTTGCCCATCCGGTTGACGGCGCGGACTTCCTCATGCGCCGCGCGGCCGAGGACCTTGCCGACCGGCTTGGTGCCGTCGAGCGCCGGTTCGGCAAGGCGGCCGTGCTGTTTTGCCAGACACCGGCGGCAGCCGAAATGCTCGCCGAAAGCGGCAAGGTCGCCGACATTGTCCGCGTCGAGACGGACATGGCTTTCCTGAACGGTGGCGGCGCCGGCTTGACCGCACCGCTCGAAACCGTGCCGTTCGAGCCAGAGAGCCTCGATCTGGCGGTCTCGCTTCTGTCGCTGCAGGCGATGAACGACATTCCCGGCATGCTGGTCCAGATCCGCCGCGCGCTGCGGCCGGACGGGCTTTTCCTCGGCGCCTTTGCCGGCGCCGGCACGCTTTTCGAGTTGCGAGAAAGCCTGCTTGCGGCCGAGACCGAGCTTTATGGCGGCGCCAGCCCACGTGTCATCCCGTTCACCGACGTGCGCGATGCCGGTGCGCTTCTGCAGCGCGCCGGTCTCGCTCTGCCGGTCGCCGACGTCGAGACGGTGACGGTGCGCTATGACAGTCTGTTTGACCTGATGGCGGATCTGCGGGCCATGGGCGAGACCAATGCACTCACCGATCGCAGCCGGCGGCCGGGCTCGCGCACGCTGTTTGCCCGCGCGGCGGAAATCTACGCCGAGCGGTTTTCCGATCCCGACGGCCGCGTGAGGGCAAGTTTCTCGATTGTCTGGATGTCCGGCTGGGCGCCCGATGCATCGCAGCAAAAACCGCTGAAGCCGGGTTCGGCCAAGATCTCGCTGAAGGCAATCCTGGAGGCGCCCGACGGGCAATGATCCTGCCCGCAATCGCGGAAAAGTTGGATCAGGGTGTGGGTGTGAAAGCGTTCGCAAGCTTGCTGTTGTTGTCGCTGAACAGCCAGACGATCCCGTCACGGACCTCACCGATACCGCCGACGATGGCCAGTGACAGCACGGCGATGATCACGCCATATTCGACGGCCGTGGCGCCGGTCTCGTCTTTCAGAAAACGCAGCAGCACTGCTTTCATGGCCTGAACCCCTCTCGCCGGGACCTTACTGCCGATCTGTTAAGAAAGGTTAACGGCAAAGCCTTAACAGGCGGTGAAACGGCCGCCTTTGCGAAAACTCTTAACCATGTCAGCAATCGCCGCTGCTTCTGCCATTGGACCTGATGATGCAGACCGAACTGGGCTGCGGCTGCAGCACGCTGCGGCGCAGCGTGTAGGTTTCGCGATGGCTGACCGAGCCGGTGGCCGTCATGTCGAGCCCGCCGGCAAGACCATCGCGGGCCGACAGCGAGCGTGTCTGGCTGTCTAGGAAAGGGGTTGCGATCAGCGCCAGCGCCACCGCGGCCGAACCGAACAGCAGCGTGATGCGCAATATGCCCATGCCCGCGTCGGCGGCGCGAAAGCCGCGCTCGGGCCGGATCGAGTCCCAATCCCTGTCTAGGCTCATGCTATCGCTCCCCAGCGAATCGGCGGCGCGGCCGCGAACGGCCTTGCTTCAATTTTTCATGACGAGATAAATCTTCCATTAACGCTGGCTGATACGACGCCTCGACCGGCAATCGGACGGGAGCGCCCTCAAAGAAGATCGATGAGGAACGGGATCAGCGGCGCGTCGGCCGGCGGCATCGGGTAGTCGCGCATCTGCTTCGGCCGCACCCATTTCAGCGCCTGCCCTTCCCTTGGGTGGGCGATGCCGCGAAAGCGGCGGCAGATGAACAGCGGCATCAGCAGATGGAAGTCGTCATAGGAATGGCTGGCGAAGGTGAGCGGCGCCAGGCACGGAATGTCGGTTTCGATGCCGATTTCCTCGTGCAGTTCGCGAATGATGCATTGTTCGGGCGTCTCGCCGGGCTCGACCTTGCCACCGGGAAATTCCCACAGCCCGGCAAGTTGCTTGCCCTCGGGCCGTTGCGCCAGCAGCACCCGGCCGTCGGCATCGACCAGCGCACAGGCGGCGACCAGGAGCAGGCGCTTGCCGGCGATCGTCATATCACTCATGCCCAACTTCACTCATGCCCGGGCGGCCGGCGGTAGTGGTAGCGATAGACTTCGTCGAAGCCCAGCGAATGGTAGAGCGCCAGCGCCGGGATGTTGCCGGCCTCGACCTGCAGCCAGGCTTCCCGCGCACCTCGCAACCGCGCCCATTTCAGCGCCGACAGGATCAGGTTGCGGCCGTGGCCCTTGTTGCGCGCCGACTTGTCGGTGGCGACCTCGAAGAGGCCGGCGAGATCGCCGTCGTGCACGCAGATAAGCGTTGCCAGCGGCTCGGCTCCATCTTCGAGCGCGAACAGGCCGGCCTCGGGCTGGATGGCACCGATGATCTCCGACAGGCCAGGCCGCAGCGAAACATCCGAACCGCTGACCTTGAGCGACGCGCCGATGAAGCGGCTGATGTCCTTCAGCGGAATCTGGTCCATGGCGGCATCGAGTTGCGCGTCGGCCAGCGGCAGCCGCATGACCAGCGACTCGTCGAACCGGCTCCAGCCCTCGCGGTCGAGATGGTTGGCGAGATCGGGACCCGACAGCGGCGACATGCGGAACGTCAGCGGCCTGCCATAGGCATCGAAACGGCGGCTGGCCCGGCCGATACGGTCGGCAATGTGCATGATATCGCCGGGATCGAGCGGATTGACCGAGTTCAGCCGCTTGGCCGGATGGCCGGCGGTCAGCCGCACCACCCAGGTGCCGTCATAGTGGACGGCGGCTGCCGGCCACGCGCGAAAGCCGGCCGCCTCGTAGCGACGCACGATCGCGAGCATGCTTGCCGGGTGCCTGGAGCCCAAAACCATCAGCTCCGGTAATCGCCATTGATGGCGACATATTCCTTGGTGAGATCGCAAGTCCACACCGTCGCCTTGCCGCGGCCGATGCCGATATCGGCACGGATGCGGATGTCGTCGCGCTTCATATAGGCCGACGTCGCTGCCTCGGAATAGGAGGGATCGCGCTCGCCTTCATGCGCCAGCCTGTTGTCGCCGAACCAGATCGACAGCCGGTCGCGATCGGCGGGCTCGCCGGCCTTGCCGACGGCCATGACGACGCGGCCCCAATTGGCGTCCTCGCCGGCGACCGCGGTCTTGACCAGCGGCGAATTGGCGATCGACAGCGCGATGCGCTTGGCCGAGCGCGCCGATTTGGCGCCGGTGACGGTGACTTCGACCTGCTTGCGGGCGCCCTCGCCGTCGCGCACCACTTGCAGCGCCAGCGATTTCAGCACCTTGCCGAGCGCCCGCCGGAATGGGCCAAGGCGGGCATCCTTTGCATCAGAGATCGCTGGCGCGCCGCGCTTGGCGGCCTTGCCGGTGGCGAAGATCAGCAGCGTATCGCTGGTCGAGGTGTCGCTGTCGACGGTGACCGCGTTGAAGGTCTTGGCCGTGCCGCGCGACAACAGGTCCTGCAAAACAGGGGCGGCGATCGACGCGTCGGTGGCGATGAAGGAGAGCATCGTTGCCATGTCGGGCGCGATCATGCCGGCGCCCTTGGAGATGCCGTTGATGGTGACGTCGGTATCGCCGAGCTTGACGGTCGCGGTCGCCACTTTCGGATAGGTATCCGTGGTCATGATCGCCTTTGCCGCCTCGGTCCACAGCTCAGGCTTGCCGTTGCTGACCAGTCCCGCGAGCAGGTGGCTGAATTTGCTGGTGTCGAGCGGCTCGCCGATGACGCCGGTCGATGCCAGGAAAACCTCTGCTGCCCGGCAGCCGGCCGCCTTCGCCGCCGCCTCGCCCGTCAATGCGGTCGATTCGCGGCCCTTCTTGCCGGTGAAGGCGTTGGCGTTGCCGGAATTGACGACCAGCACCCGCGCCTTGCCTGAGCCGAGATTCTGCCGGCAGAAATCGACCGGCGCCGAGGGGCACTTCGATTTCGTGAACACGCCGGCGACCGCGGTGCCTTCATCGAAGACCATGGTCAAAAGGTCGGTGCGGTTCTTGTACTTTATCCCCGCCTCGGCAGTGGCGATGCGCACCCCCTCAATGGCCGGCATCTTGGGGTATTTCTTCGGCGCAAGCGGCGAAATCGTAGTGGACATGGCGGCCTCGGGCGGGAAAATCGCAAGGGAAGGCCGGTTTGCCCGATACGCCGCGCGGGCGCAAGGGCGTTTTCGCCGCTCTTGCCAGGGGCGGGAACCCCATTTGGGATCAAGCTTGCATTTCAAATCCGTTGGCGTCGCCGGGGCCGATGGCGTTATGATCCTGCCCATGGGCAGGCTTGCGATCCTCGCATGGGCATTTCTGGGACTTTTGCTGCTGAGCGCGGATGCACAGCCGCAGCGGCGCGTGGCGCTGGTCATCGGCAACGGCACTTATGCCGAAGCCGGCACGTTGGCCAATCCGGTGAACGACGCGCTCGACATCGCCGACAAGCTGCACTCCATCGGCTTCGAGGTCATCGAGGGCAATGATCTCGGCAAGCGCGAGCTTGAACGCAGCATCGGCGAGTTCTCCGATGCGCTCGAAGGCGCCGGCGTCGGGCTTTTCTACTATGCCGGTCACGGACTGCAGGTCGACGGGCGCAACTACATCGTGCCGGTCGACGCCAGGTTGGACGTTCCGGTAAAGCTGCAGCTCGAGGCGGTGCCGATCGACGAAGTGCTCGACATCATGGAACAGCAGACCAAAGTCAGCCTGGTGTTTCTCGACGCCTGCCGCAACAACCCGTTTGCCCGCAGTCTCAGCCGCACGGCCACCACGCGCTCGGCGACGGCGCTGGCGGGACTGGCGCAATTCGATTCGACACGCGGTTCGTTTATTGCCTTCTCGACGGCACCCGGTGCTGTCGCCATGGACGGAAGCGGGCGCAACTCGCCCTTCGCCGAGGCCCTGCTGCGGCATATCGCCGAACCCGGCCAGAGCATCAACGACATGATGATCGCGGTGCGCCGCGACGTGGTTTCGCAAACCCGCGAAGCCCAGCGCCCCTGGGAGCAGGGCTCGCTGCTCGAACGCTTCGAATTCGTCTCGGACGGACAGCCCGCCCAGCCGCGGAAGTCGGCCGCCGCGCCGGCGCCCTCGACGGAAGTTGCCGTACTCGAGCGCTCGGTGGGCGACGACAAGGGATCGATCGAGAAATTCCTCCGCCAGGATTATCTGACGCCGGACACCAAGGCGATGAGCGAGACCGTCAAGCGGCTCTACGGCCCGTCCGCGACCATTTTCGGCGCGCGCTACGACGCCGATGCCATCGTCAAGGTGAAGACCGACTGGTTCGCGCAATGGTCCTCCTGGTCGCTTGGCCTGGTATCAGGCAGCCTGGAGGTCACCCCGCATGGCGAGGATCGCTCCGAGGCCATCTTTGCCATGCGCTACGACTATGTGCCGAAGGACAAGTCGGCGGCTCGCCTGACCGGCAAGGCACGCGTCACGCTTGGACTGGTCAAGGCCGACGGCGGCTGGCGCATCGAGTCCGAGACATCGCAAGCGATGCAGTAGGCATCATCCGGCGTTGTCGAATAGTTCTGTGCCGGTCGCGTTTATGCCGATAGGAATTTTTTCCTTGACCCATGAGGGCAGCTATGCTAGATTTTCGGCCATGGTGCTGATTGCGCCAGTGACCCGCCGCACAGGCGGGTTTTTGCGTTAGGGGCTTCGTCAACCAACATGCTGGTAGAGGCTCCAAAGGAATATGTTATCCTTGACTTGTTGCCTGGCGCGACCATCATCGCCGTCCAGAAGTTTGAAAACGCGGCGTTTCGTTTGAACGCCAGGTCACCTATGCTGCCGGCAAACCTGGTGGCGAGGACGACAGACATGGCCGAGGATGCCGATCCGGCGCGCAGATCGATCGGTGCGCGGCGCAACCCCGACAGCGCCGATGCCATTCTCGACGCCGCCGAGGCCGTGCTGGTCGAGGCCGGCTATGCCGGGTTCTCGATCGAGGCGGTGGCGCGGCGGGCCCGCGCCGGCAAACCCACCATCTATCGCTGGTGGCCGAGCAAGGCGGCATTGCTGCTCGAAGTCTACCAGCGCCAGAAACGCGTCGATGTTCCCGATACCGGGCGACTGGAGGAGGATCTCGTCGGCTTCCTGAAAAACCTGTTCGCTCACTGGCGCGAGACATCGTCGGGCAGCGTGTTCAGGTCGCTGATCGCCGAGGCGCAGTCGGATGATACGGCGGCGGCTGCCCTTGCCGACTATGCGCTGGGCCGACGGTCCCACACCGGTCAGATCATCGAACGCGCCAAGGCAAGGGGCGAAATCCCGGCCGAAATCGATCCGGCTGTTGTCGCCGACCTGATCGCCTCCTTCGCCTGGAAGCATCTGTTGACCAACCGGCTCGACGAGGACGAAGCGACGATCCGCAAGGTGGTCGGTTACGTCATGCGAGGCATAGCGGCGCCCGGAAGGTAAAAAGGCGCGGCAACCCTTGGCTGCCGCGCCCCTTTGCAAAAAATTCTTTCAGGCTTACTTGGCGCTTTCCAGCGTATCGACCGCCTGCTTCAGGTTCGCGTCGGGGATCTCGACCTTGGCGCCGGCGCGCAGCGACTTGACCAGCGCGAAATACTTATCGCGGATGACCGCCTGCTTGGCCTGGTCCTTGACGTCGTCGAAGGCCGGCGGCTGCTTGGTGCGCTTGTCCTCGAGCTTGATGACATGCCAGCCGAACTGCGACTGCACCGGCTGCTTGGTGTATTTGCCG
Source organism: Mesorhizobium sp. M0293 (assembly GCF_040321735.1). Taxonomy (NCBI): domain Bacteria; kingdom Pseudomonadati; phylum Pseudomonadota; class Alphaproteobacteria; order Hyphomicrobiales; family Phyllobacteriaceae; genus Mesorhizobium; species Mesorhizobium sp. M0293. The sequence continues at coordinate 13,720 of NZ_JAMYSA010000016.1, read as the reverse complement.
ACCTCGAGCGCGAAGGCCGCCTTGTCGAACTCCGGCACCATCTGGCCAGGTCCGAACCAGCCGAGATCGCCACCACTGGTCTTGCCTGAGGGATCGCTGGTGTGCTCGTTGGCGAGCTTCTGGAAGTCGGCGCCGCCGTCGAGCTGCTTGATGATGGCCTCGGCCTCTTCCTTCGTCTTCACGAGGATGTGACGGGCATGCACCTCGTTGGCGGGCGGCGTGTTGGCGATTTCCTGGTCGTAGCGGGCGCGAACCTCGGCGTCGGTGACCTTGTCGACAACGCCCTTCTCGACCATCTCGCCATGCAGCGCACGCTGCTGCAGGAAGGCCATGCGGCGCTGGAAGTCGGGATTCTTGTCGAGCCCTGTCGTGACCGCCTGGGCGGCCATGACGCGGATTTCGATGGCGGCCGAAAGCGCGGCGGCGCGGCGCTGCTCGGGCGGCAGCTGTGCGAACTGCTGCGACAATTCTCCTTCGGCGAGCACGAGATCGGCCTCGGTCAGGGGCTGGCCGTTGACCGTGGCGATCACCGTATTCGGATCGACCGGTGCTGCGGCCGGCGCTGCTGCACCCGCCGGAGCGGGAGCGGTCTGCTGTGCCATCAGCGGCGACAGCGAAAGGGCCGACAGGCCGAAGGCCAGACCAAGGCTGGCAAGCGACGCACGGCGGAACAACAAGGACATAAGACGACTCCGGTGGGGATTGTAAGGACGGGTGGCTTCCAGATCAGCCAGATTGTGGCGGAATTTGGCGCGCCCGGCAGGGCCAGCGCGGCGTTGACATCAGTTGAGCCCCCTCTTATCTGTCCAACGACTTTGCGTCCAGAACCGTTTTCCGGGCGCTTTTTGTGTTTGTCCACGTTCACGTGGAATTGATGGGGCCAGCCGGCGCCCATCTCAAGATTGAGAATTCTATCGAAAGGACCATTGGATGGTCAGTCTCGGCGGTCTCGCCCGTAAGGTTTTCGGTTCCTCCAACGACCGTCGGGTCAAATCGACCCGGCCCCGTGTCGAGGCGATCAACGCCATGGAAAACGAGATGCGGGCGCTCTCCGATGAGGAGCTGGTCGGCCGCACCGCGAAATTCCGCCAGGACATCGCCAACGGCGCCACGCTCGACGACCTTCTGGTGCCTGCCTTTGCCACCGTCCGCGAGGCGGCCCGCCGCGTGCTCGGCATGCGGCCCTTCGATGTCCAGCTGATCGGCGGCATGGTGCTGCACAATGGCGGCATTGCCGAGATGCGCACCGGCGAAGGCAAGACCCTGGTCGCGACGCTGCCGGTCTACCTCAACGCGCTCGCCGGCAAGGGCGTTCACGTCGTCACCGTCAACGATTATCTGGCCACCCGCGACTCCGAATGGATGGGCCGCGTCTACAAGTTCCTCGGCCTCTCGGTCGGCGTTATCGTCCATGGCCTGTCCGACGAGGAGCGCAGCGCCGCTTACGCATCCGACGTCACCTACGCCACCAACAACGAGCTCGGCTTCGACTACCTGCGCGACAACATGAAATACGAGCGCGCCCAGATGGTGCAGCGCGGTCACAACTACGCGATCGTCGACGAAGTCGATTCCATCCTGGTTGACGAGGCGCGCACGCCGCTGATCATTTCCGGTCCGCTCGAGGACCGTTCGGAAATGTACAACACCATCGACACCTTCATCATCCAGCTGCAGCCGCAGGATTATGAAATCGACGAGAAGCAGAAGACCTCGATCTTCACCGAGGAAGGCACCGAGAAGCTCGAAAACCTTTTGCGCGACGCCGACCTGCTCAAGGGCGAGTCGCTCTACGACGTCGAGAACGTCGCCATCGTCCACCACGTCAACAACGCGCTGAAGGCGCACCGGCTGTTCCAGAAGGACAAGGACTATATCGTGCGCAACGGCGAGATCGTCATCATCGACGAATTCACCGGCCGCATGATGCCGGGCCGCCGCTATTCGGAAGGCCTGCACCAGGCGCTCGAAGCCAAGGAGCATGTGGCGATCCAGCCGGAGAACCAGACGCTCGCCTCCGTCACCTTCCAGAACTACTTCCGCCTCTACAAGAAGCTTTCCGGCATGACCGGCACGGCGCTGACCGAGGCCGAGGAATTCGGCAACATCTACGGCCTCGACGTCACCGAGATCCCGACCAATCTGCCGGTCGTCCGCATCGACGAGGACGACGAGGTCTACCGGACGGTCGAGGAGAAATACAAGGCGATCGTCAGGGAGATCCGCGAAGCCAGCACCAAGGGGCAGCCGACGCTGGTCGGCACCACCTCCATTGAAAAGTCCGAGCAGCTGGCCGAGCGCCTGCGCAAGGAAGGCTTCAAGGACTTCGAGGTGCTGAACGCCCGCCATCACGAGCGCGAGGCCGCGATCGTCGCCCAGGCCGGCAAGCCCGGCGCCATCACCATCGCCACCAACATGGCCGGCCGCGGCACCGACATCAAGCTTGGCGGTAACGCCGAGATGCGCATCGAAGAGGAACTCGGCGACATGCCGGCCGGTCCAGAACGCGAAGCACGTGAAAAGGAAATCAATGCCGACGTCGAGCGCCTGAAGGAAAAGGCGCTGGCCGCCGGCGGCCTCTATGTGCTCGCCACCGAGCGCCACGAATCGCGCCGCATCGACAACCAGCTGCGCGGCCGCTCCGGTCGCCAGGGCGACCCCGGCCGCTCGAAATTCTTCCTGTCGCTGCAGGATGACCTGATGCGCATCTTCGGCTCCGAGCGCATGGACGGCATGCTGCAGAAGCTCGGCCTCAAGGAAGACGAGGCGATCATCCATCCGTGGATCAACAAGGCGCTGGAAAAGGCGCAGAAGAAGGTCGAGGCGCGCAACTTCGACATCCGCAAGAACCTGTTGAAATATGACGACGTCTCCAACGACCAGCGCAAGGTGGTGTTCGAGCAGCGCATCGAGCTGATGGACGGCGAAGGCCTGAGCGAAACCATTGGCGAGATGCGCGAGGGCGTCATCGACGAGATCGTCGCCAAGGCCATTCCCGAAAACGCCTATGCCGAGCAGTGGGATGTTGCCGGCCTCAAGGCCGAGGCCGCCGAATTCCTCAACCTCGACCTGCCGATCGAAGAGTGGGTCAAGGAAGAGGGCATCGCCGAGGACGACATCCGCGAGCGCATCACGCAGGCCGCCGACGCCGCCGCCAGGGAGCGCTCCGAGCGCTTCGGCCCCGAGGTGATGAACTATGTCGAACGTTCGGTGGTGCTGCAGACGCTCGACCATCTGTGGCGCGAGCACATCGTCAATCTCGACCATCTGCGTTCGGTCGTCGGCTTCCGCGGCTACGCCCAGCGCGATCCGCTGCAGGAATACAAGGGCGAGGCGTTCGAGCTGTTCCAGGCGATGCTGGGCAATCTGCGCCAGGCCGTCACCGCGCAGCTGATGCGCGTCGAGTTGGTCCGCCAGGCCGCCGACGCGCCGCCGCCCGAGGCACCCGATATGTTCGGCACGCATCTCGACGGCACCACCGGCGAGAATGATTTCGAAGGCGGCGAGACCGCCCTCCTGGTCCGCCCGGAGACAACCGCTGTCGTCGCTCCCGAAGACCGCGACCCCAACAACCAGGCTACCTGGGGCAAGGTCGGCCGCAACGAAGCCTGCCCCTGCGGCTCCGGCAAGAAATACAAGCACTGCCATGGGGCGTTCGCCTAAGGGGAATGCTTCCCTTCTCCCCGTTCACGGGGGTGAGGCGTGGTCCGCGCAGCGGACGAAAAGCCAATTGCTTGGCTTTTCGAACGACGAACGCCCTGAGCGATAGCGAAGGGCTGGGTGCCGGCAGGCGGATGAGGGGCGGCGCCGGCATTGGCGTCTATCAGCATTGCGGTGAGGCTCATTTGCACCGCTACTTGGCAGTTCGACTTCCGCTACAATCGCCGCTCTAAGCTCGGCTTTACGGACCAGATGCGCGTTGACGCCATTATGGATGGCGTCAAGCCAAGCGACTGATGAGATTGAGACGCTCCTCAATAAGATGAGGCCGCAAGGGCGGCCTGCAAAATGGCAGTGATCATCTGATCTAGCGGCTCGCCTGGATCGCAATCGACATAGGCAGATTGAAGCAGCGCATTTCGGGCGGCCTCAATGACAAAGTATAGGTGATTCCTTAGCGATTTTGCACTATGAGGATCATCATGAATCTGAGGGGGATCATCGCGGCGGAGAAATCCGCCGTTGATACGGGGGATTGGAAGCGAGGTGAGATACCGCGCTCCAAGTGGCCGTCACGTCGAGCCAAGGCCAAGGCATATAAGTATGGCCCGCTTTATCAGTGGCGAATCCTCACCTTTGAAGCAGTCGGCGAAGATTGTCGCGTTCTTCTGCTGTTCAACGAATCCAAGCGGATTTTCCGTGCTACCCTAGGCGTAACGAAAGGCGGCGAAACTCTTGTCATCTGTGACTATGAGTATCATGCCAGCGAACCTGGGTGGCACTGCCATGCCCGTTGCAGCGATTTGGCCAACGTCAATGTCGCTCACAACCGGTTCGGCAGCGTTCGCCTGCCTAAGGCGGGTTCGTTCCATCGCCGAACAGAATTCAGGCATCTAAAGCAGCCTCTTTCTGCTCAAACCGCCTTTAATTGCGCAATATCGATCTTCAAGATCGATAAGGCGGAAGGGATGGTATGAAGACCGAACTCTGCCACGCGTTCTGCAACGACATAACGGTCACCGAGGTGCCCGCAGGCCTTGCTGTGTCTACGGCATTCAGGCGCGATGACGGTGACCGCGTGTCATTCTACGTTACGCAAACAGAGGGTGGTGCTTTCAGGCTTGAGGACGACGGCGCTACGATTCAGCAGCTAGAGGCGGCCGGCGTCGATTTTGAGACCGATACCCGCCGTCGCGGGCTGGAAAGCCTACTGTCCTCAGTGGACGCTCATTTCGATCAGGCAGACGGGACGATCAAGACCGTGGCGTTTCCTGAAAAGGAATTGCCGGCTAGGGCGCTAGAGTTTGTCGGCGTTATGATCCGAATGAACGATTTTCTCCTGCTTACGCAAGAGAAGATCGCCTCCTCATTCAAGGAAGACGCAGCGGAGCGAATAAGGTCCGTGGTAGGCGACCGTGCCAAGATCAGAGAAAATGAGGCGGTCAGTTCTCGCCTTTCTGAGGTGACTCCTGACATGGTTTTGGAGGTGAGCGGTCGCCCGCCCGTCGCCATATTTTTTGGGAATAGTCCTGCGCGAGTGAACGACGCGATCTTCCTTCACTTTGCTGCGCTGCATGAGGTGAAGCAAGATTTGTCGGTTATCGCTCTATTGGAGGATGACCATGCCATCTCGAATGAACTACGCCGCAGGGCAAGTAACCGCCTTGCGACCGTACCCGTTTACAAGGATGACGAAGACGCAGCGATAGCTCGTATTGCTCGCGAGGCACTGGGTAAGGCGGCATGAATGACAAGGCCGACGCAAAAACCGACGAAAAGCGCTTCAACGAGACGTTAAGCGGATGCTGAAGACGCCGCCCCCGCCGTCCAAGGCAGCCAAAACAGAGACTAAGAAAAAAGCATCGCCCGACGATAGCAAGCCACTGTCAAACAATCGTTGAGCATGTTAATTCTTCCTAAAATGGGGGGATTAGCATGGCCAACACACGGCTGAAGACTGTTGTATACAGGCGGGCCATGTGGCTCGACGGCCACGACCCAGCGAAGACGCTAGAACATTATCTGCGTGAGGCACATAAGAAGTTGCCTAAGATTGGCCAGCGTAAATTTCCGCGCGCAGACGGGCAAATAATCAAAGGCAACAAAGCAAATCGCAATGCGGGTGGTGGCCTATTACTTCATTTGGTTGCAGGAACTCCAGGCGACCATGCGAGCACGGTGCCTGCCGCAGATGACGATCTAGAAGAATTTGAAGTTGGCACTGCTCCGGCTCCCGCAAAAAGGGATTACATGGACGGTGATGTCTTTGCCCTAGTGCGCGGGAATGACGCATTCCTATGCTCTACAGTGCTCAAAGACGGTTCGTTCTCGACATACTGCCACCAGCTTCTCAAGAAAGCCGATATCGATGACGAGGCCGATCAATTCGAGCTTCAAAATGTCGGGAATATCGACAAAGTGAAACTTATCAAAGCACAAGGCGTAAAGGCGGTCGAAATGCGCACTACGCTTTATGAAGCCAGTATAAATTACGTCGACCGGAAGGGCGATACGGCAGGTGCTATGGGAGCAGCATTCAAGCATTTGAAAGCGCTATTCGGAAATGGCGTTCCTATGGATCTAGAGAATGTGAACGTATCCCTGTCGCTCTCTTTTGACACCCGGAGGAAGGAAGGGCGCGTGGTCGGTAGGAAACTAATGGATAGCGTCGCCCGCGACGTTATCGAGGACGAGGACGACGATTATGTAATCGTCACTGGTGACAACCAGAGGATAAGCCAGAAAGAGGTCTTCATCCGTCAAAAGGTGACGATCGAGCGTCACGGAAAATCGGTATTGCGGGACAGCGCTTGGAAAGCGCTTCGCAAGTTCGAAAGCGACTTGCAAGCGTCTGGCATAGTGACGCAATAAGATGCGAGCTCTATTTATTGGGTTCGCTTTCTTGGCCGGATTTTTGGTGTCTCGCCATTGGGGAGAGTATGTCGTAGACAATGAGGCCGCGATAGGAATTTTTGTAACTGTATATACTGTACTCGCGGGATTTTTGGTTGCGGTGATAACAGTCTTGGGCGACCCATCGCTATTGCCGTCCGGTTCTTGGAAGTCAGCGGAAGGTCACAGGCAGGCGATAGAGGATAGACTAATACGCCATACTTGGTTGTTCGTGCTATATCTATTGACAATAGGCGTAATTTTTGTCGGAACGCTTCTCAGCAAGGCGCCTGAAGCCGTAGTATCTAGCGACACAAAGTCCATCATTGCCCATATTCATTTAGCATTAGGAGTGACGGCGTTCATACTCACGCTGGGGATGCCTAAAATGCTCATGGATGTACAGCGGAAGCGCGTTGATGCCGAAATCGACCGTCGCCGCTCGGAAGCTGGCATCAAGGACGATAGTTAGGCTTTCGTCGCATACGCATCAGCTTTCGCGCCTTCTGCTTAGGCGAGACCGGTTTCACCAATCCGCCGATAGGTAAGGCGCTTGCCTTCGATCATCGCGAGCAACTGGTCGTGGCGCTCGGTGTCGGTGACGCCAAGAGCGGTGCGGCGACTAGCGGAAATCGAATTCCGACAAGTAGCGGTGAAGATGGGCTTCGCCGCAATGCTGATAGACGCCGACCATGCCGCGCTTGAAGACTGAGAACACGTTTTCAATCGTGTTCGAATGGATCGACACGCCGTCCTCATAGCGGACGTATTCGCCAGCGGAATGATTGGTCGTCTTGTGCGAGGCGTATTCCTCGCCGATCACCGTGTAGAGCTTGGATTGGTCCGTGTAGAGCGTCGAATTGCGGTCGGCATTGCGCACCAGGATATCGCGCACAACTGCCTTGATGGCGTGCTGGACGTGAACCAGGCTGGCTTTGCCTCCACGCTTAACAAGGCCGATAACGGTGCGCTTCGGCTTCATCTTGCGCTTCAAGCGCGGCTTTGTACTCAGCGCGCACGACTGCGGATCGTGATGGCGATGCCACCGCCATAACGAATGCTCGTGCCGCGCACCGCCCCTGCCGGCCCTCCGCTATGGCTCCGGGCGTTCGTCGCTCGAAAAGCCAAATCGTTGGCTTTTCGTCCGCTGCGCGGACCACTCCTCACCCAACCGTTTCTTAATGTGTCTCCGCTACACCAAAGCCTGAAAAGAAGCGGAAAACGGAGAGAAATCGGGGTGCGCTTTTCCGCGGCCACGACAGCCGGGCGGTTCCTGCCGCAGCGTTTGGCGCTGCGCATGGAGCCGTTGCTTGGCCGCATCGACGCCGTGCTGTTCACCGCCGACGAGCGCGGCGAGGCCGGCCGCATGTCGGTCATCGCCTTCTCCATCCGCATCGTCAGCGCCGTCATCGCCTTCATCAGCCAGGTGCTGATGGCGCGCTGGATGGGCTCGTTCGAATACGGCATCTTCGTCCTCGTCTGGGTGACGATGGTCATCGTCGGCAACCTCGCCTGCCTCGGCTTCCACACCTCGGTTATCCGCTTCATTCCCGAATACCGCGAGCGCGGCCTGATGGACGAACTGCGCGGCATCGTGCTGGCCAGCCGCCTGTTCGTGCTGATCGCCTCCACGCTCATCGCCGGGCTCGGCGCGCTCGGCGTCTGGCTGGCGGCACCCTGGATCGAAAACTACTATGTGATCCCGTTCATCCTCGGCGTCATCTGCCTGCCGATGATCGCCATGTCCGACCTTCTGTCGGGACTGGCACGCGCCAACAGCTGGGCGCTGTTTGCCCTGTCGCCGACCTATCTGGTGCGGCCCATCCTGATCCTGCTGTTCATGGCGCTGATGCTGCTGGCGGGCTACGCCCCTGACGCAAAGACCGCCATCTTCGCCTCGATCGCCGCCACCTACGCCACCACGCTTGGCCAGCTGATCGGCGTCACCCAGCGCATGGAACGGCAGATCCCGGCCGGGCCGATGAAGGTGCATTTCGCACAATGGTTCATCGTGTCGCTGCCGATCTTCCTGGTCGAAAGCTTCTTCTTCCTGCTCACCAATGCCGATGTGCTGATGGTCGGCGCCTATATGGATCCCAACGACGTCGCCGTCTATTTCGCCACGGTGAAGACGCTGGCGCTGGTGCATTTCGTTTATTTCGCCGTCAAGGCCGGCGTTGCCCAGCGCTATGCGCAGTTCACTCATGGCGACCCGCAAAGGCTCGCCGCCTTTGCCCGCGAGACAGTGTCATGGACGTTCTGGCCGTCGCTGTTGATGGCGCTGCTGGTGCTGGCGCTGGGCGAACCGATGCTGGTGCTGTTCGGCCCTGAATTCAGCAGCGGCTATCCCTTGCTGTTCCTGCTCGTCTTCGGCGTCGTGGCGCGCGCCGCCGTCGGTCCTTGCGAAAGCCTGCTGACGATGAGCGGCAACCAGAACATCTGCGCCGCCGTCTATGCCATGACGCTGGCCTTCAACATCGCCCTCAACGTGGTGCTGATCCCGATGTTCGGCCTGTGGGGCGCGGCCATGGCCACCGCCTTTGCCATGATCTTCGAAGCCAGCGCGCTGTCGTTCACGGTGTGGCGCAAGCTCGGCATCGTCATGCTCATCTTCGTGCCTGCGAAAGGAGCCGCGTGATGGCCGCCATCCCGTTGCTTGAGGAAACTAGCGGCGGCAGCGCCGGCGCTATGGTGTCCGGCCTTGCCGGACTGGCCCGCGACCCCGACCCTGCCCACATTGAAATCCTCGCCAACAACCGGCCCGAGCGCAAACTCGCCATCTACCCGGCATCGGCCGGCTTCGACCTGGTCGAGGAGCTGGATTACCTCTGCGCCCGCGCGGTCGAGCCCAACGTCTTCTTCAACCCGCGTTTCCTGGCGCCGGCCATGCCGCGGCTGGAGGATCGCGAAGTGCGGCTGGCGGTCATCCGCGACGGCGACGAATACCGCAACCGGCTGCGCCTTCTTGTGCCGATCTCGGTCGAACGGCCGGTGGTGCCGCTCGGCGTGCCGGTCATGCGCACATGGTCGAGCCCGTTCGGTCCGCTCGGCACCCCGCTGGTCGATCGCGACGATCCGGTCGGCGTCGTCGAGGATTTCTTCTCGATGCTGTCGCGTCCACACCTCAAGCTGCCGAAAGTGTTCGTCCTGCCCGATATCCGGCTCGACGGCCCGGTGGCGAGCCTGTTTGCCACCGTGGCCGAGACGCGCGGCCTGATGCTGGTCACCACCGGCCAGACCCAGCGTCCGGCGCTGGAGAGCGAAACCGATGGCGACGAGTATCTGAAGGCTTCGCTGCGTTCGCACCATTATCGCGAGTTCCGCCGCCTGAAGCGGCGCCTTGGCGACCTCGGCAAGCTCGAGCATGTCGTGGCGCGCGGGCCCGAGGACATCCGCCACGCCATCGAAAGCTTCCTGACCCTGGAAGCGGCGGGCTGGAAGGGCCGCGAACGCACCGCCATGGCGATCGACCGCTACCGCGCCGCCTTCGCCCGCGAGGCGGTGCACCGGCTGGCCGAACAGGACATGTGCCGCATCCATTCGCTGACGCTCGACGGCCGCACCATCGCCTGCCTGATCGTCTTCGTCGAAATCGGCGTCGCCTACACCTGGAAGACGGCCTATGACGAGACGCTGGCCAGCTATTCGCCGGGCACGCTGCTGATGATCGAGGTGACCAGGCAGCATCTCGACGATCCCAACATCATGATGACCGATTCCTGCGCGGTGCCCGACCACCCGGTGATGAGCCGGCTGTGGGCCGAGCGCAAGCCAATGGGCACGCTGGTGATCGGCCTGACGCCGGACGCCGACCGCCTGACCCGCCAGGCCGCCTCGCAGCTGCACCTCTACCGCGAAACCCGCAACATGGCCCGCCTGCTGCGCAACCGCATGAAGAGCCTGCTGGGACGGCGGTAAGGCAGCCAGGCGCGGTCCGAGAGAACGGCATATTTCGCCGCAAGCCCTGGATAATTGACAGAGGTGGCCGAGAACTTACTTCGATTCCCCACCAGTCGATGCCAATATTGACGTCTGTTCATAAAAAAACGAGATTTTTCGACAGCACTTTTCAGCAATAAAATCTACTCGCAATCTTGTTCTTGATCCGCGATACTTTAGTGATTCGGTAGCGATGAGAGAAAAATGTCGCTGAATCATGAGGCCAACGGCGCCCGGCACATCAGTGCAGAGGCCAATGCCGTTGTCCGAAGAGGCGACGATGACGCGCTGGAGGAGCTGATCCGAAGCATCCAAGCCGGCACGGCTTCGCCTTCCTTCGAAGAGAAGCCCAACAGATTGGCCCAGTCGGACCCGCTGGCTGCTTCTCCCGCTTCAATTCAGACAGGCCAAGGCAGGCGCCTTTCCTCCCCCTTGTCCAGCCATCAGTCGATGCTGTGTTCCGGTGACGATTTGGCCGCCCATTTGAAAGGCGTGGCGGAAGGGCTGGAATTGTCGCGTCAGGCATGGTCCTCCTTGCAGGACTATCTGGTCAGGCTCGATGCGCAAACGCGCCATGCCGACGCGCTCGATACCGAGACATGGGAATTGCAAGAGGCGACGGCCAGGCTCGAACATCTGCATGATCGCGCGTCGAAAGAACTTGAGCGAAAATCGCGCGAGCTGTCGATCGCGAGCGCGACCATCGCCGACCTGAAGGTCGAACTCGACAGGACCCGGCAGGCCATTGTGGAGGCCGACAGGCACGCCGACCAGCGCGAAGCGCGGTTCCTCAAGGCGAATGTCGAGGTCGAGCGCCTGGGACACAACCTGGCGCGGATCTCGGAGCAGCTTGCCGATGAGATCATGGCCAGGCAAGCCGCCGAGCGGGCGCGTGAGGACGTTGCATCGCGGCTTGCCAGCCTGGAACAGGCAGCCATGCTGCTTCATGCCAAGGTCGCGGATTACCAGTTCCTCAACGAGCAACTGACCGGCAAACTGTCGCGGCAGTTGGCGGTTCAGCAAGACCTGCAAGCGCGGCTGTCCACGGCCGAGCATGAGCGCGGCGTTCTCAACGATTGCGCCGCCGCCGCGCAAGAGCGGGCCGCGGGACTCGAGAGAGAATTGCGCTCGCTCCAGCGCCGGACCACGGCTCTGCTTGTCGATCAGGCCGTGGTGCGCGCACCGCCGAGCCATGTCGGAGACGGTGCCGGGGAAGCGGCCGAGCATTGGCACCGCGCTTCGCAAACCGAGATCGCGAAGTTACGCGAGGAGCGCGATGCGGCACGCAAAGATTGTGCCGCGGTGAAGGTCCAACTCGCGGACCTGCGCTTGCGCGGCATGACCGACGAGCTCGCCCATGCCCGTTGCCGCGATGAGAACCGTGAGCTTCAACACAGGCTGGAAACGCTGACGCGCCAGGACCGGCACAGCGGACCGGCAGCGGATGTGAGTGCCGATCTCGAACGGGCATTCGACGGATTGGACCTGCTGGCGACCGGCGAGCTTAGCGCGGCCAATGACGGCGATCCCGCCGGAGCGCGCAAAGCGTCTTGATAGCGGAAGGTCAATTTTTCGGATTGCAACGCCGGTTCTTCAAAAGGAATTGGTGCCCCTAGCCGGGATCGAACCAGCACTCCTTGCGGAACTCGATTTTGAGTCGAGCGCGTCTACCAATTCCGCCATAGGGGCTCAGGCCGGGCGGCCTGGATGGCGCGGGACTATACGGTTGGAGGCCCGTTCGTCAACTGGCCAATTTCTCCGGTGCCGGATGCGACCAAACTGCGCCTTTCGATTTCGTGACAGGGCTGCCATTGTGCAGTGCGGAAAATCTTTCTAGACAGGCGGCGCGTCAAAGCGCGGCATGTCTGAGAAGATCGCCGCGCACCTTTGGGGCGACATGCGTTAGGAGTGCCGATGCTTCGCGGACTTTACGACTGGACCTTGTCGCTGGCGGCCCGCAAATCCGCCGAATGGTGGCTGGCCTTCATTGCCTTCGTCGAAAGCTCGGTGTTCCTGGTGCCGGCCGACGTGCTCTATCTGCCGATGGCGCTGTCGCGGCCGGATCGCGCCTACCGCTACGCGCTGATCGCCACCGTCGCCTCGGTGCTGGGCGGCATCGCCGGCTGGTTTATCGGCCATTACGCCTATGACGCGGTGGCGAGGCCGATCCTCGAATTCTACGGCAAGTACGACGAGTTCGAGACGCTGCGCGCAGGCGCGGGCGTCGGCTTCATCGTCCTGATGCTGGTCACCTCTGGCGCCGCCCATCTGCCGCCGATCAAGGTGGTGACGATCCTGTCGGGCGTCATCGGCGTCAATCTGCTGCTGTTCATCGTGCTGGCCATCGTGGCACGCGGCGGCCGTTTCCTGCTGCTGGCCTGGCTTTTGCGCCGCTATGGCGAGCCGATCCGCGAGTTCATCGAAAAGCGCCTTGGCCTGATCGCGGGCGCGGCCGCGGCTGCCCTGATTTTGCTCTATATAACAGTCAAATACGCCCTCTGAACACAGCCATTGCGAGCCGGACGGAGCCGATTGAAATGACCGCGACGATGAATGCCGATCCCGGACGCCAGCGGACACGCACGGCCTTGTTCCTCGCCGTCGCCATGGGCGCCACCGTCGGCTCGGCACTCGGCTTCCAGTATCTGGGCGGCTACATCCCTTGCCACCTCTGCCTCGAGCAGCGCACGCCCTACTACATCGGCGTGCCGCTGATGGTGCTGGCGGCGATTGCATCGATGCTTCACGCGCCGGCATGGCTGACGCGCGGCTTGCTGGCCGTCGGCGGCCTGCTGATGCTCTACGGCCTTTATCTCGGCGTCTACCACTCCGGCGTCGAATGGCAGTGGTGGGCCGGCCCGACCGATTGCACCGCAGGTGCGGGACCGGTGGACACCGGCGGCAAGGGCGTGCTCGACGCGCTCGACAAATTCGTGCCGCCCTCCTGCGACAAGGCCGCACTGCGCATCCTTGGCCTGTCGCTGGCCGGCTGGAACGCCATCGCCAGCCTTGTCCTCGCCGCCGTCGCCTTCCGCGGTGCTTTCACGCGCGACTGAGTCAATTCGATAACTGGCGCAACGCAGAGTTCGAGCAAAAATTCGCCAGGCTGAGTCGGATGGCGCGGCGTTCGACGTCCGAGCCAGATCGACCCCCCACTCCGTCTCGGCTTCGCCGAGCCACCTCTCCCCCGATCGACGGGGTAGAGGAAGGGCGCGAGCCTATTGTAGCC